>CAJUDU010000112.1 GCA_910584935.1 uncultured Butyricicoccus sp.
GTGATTGTCTGGCGTAAGCTCATTCGTGTTCATCGTTAATTTCGGGATAGGCTCTTATCACATTATTATCTGTCAAGAATTGATTTGTGTACAAATATCCAGTGTGAAGATAAACGGGTCTTTCGAGAACTGGTTCGGTTACTGCGAAAAACAAACACACCCAAAAAATATCAACGCAAGTTTTACAAGCATACTGATAAGAAAAAAGCAAATCGTTACAATAAGCACTATATTCGAATTGGCTGTGGTTCTCAGGAGTTGGTGATTTATGATAAGACATATCAGCTTACAGAAAATGACTTAGCTGTTTCTTATGAAAAACTGCCAGTAGGTGTGTTGCGTGTTGAAGTCCATTATTGGCGAAGCAAGATTAAATCTATTGAAAAGAAATGTGGCAGTGACGATCCAGCCGATATACTCTGGCTGCTGATGCAGGAAAGTAAGTCACGAATTTGTAAGCTGGTTGCAAAGTGCTATCTTGAGCAGAATTACGTCAGCTATGCAGAAGGAGAACATCAGATTGAGCAATCCAGTTTTACGACAGCAACCAAGGAACGAATGTTGTTACTGTTCTCCGAAATGCGCCGTAAGCAAACCATTGATGCAGCATTTGTCTTGATGGAGCGCCAAGGATATCGAACTAATGATTTGCTGAAAAAGTTTGAAAAGCTTGGAATAAACCCAGTGCCATTACGGCAAGGCTATGCCGCAGAACGGATGCTAAGTCTGCCAGCAATCCTGCATAAAATTGAAGATTGCCCCATCAAAGTAGAACTTTCTTATTGGAAATGGAAATAATTTTTGCTCTTATCGCTTGTCACGATAAGATCTCGATTTTTTACATCCGACATTCAGTAATAAGCAAGGCAGGTTTGATGGCACATGGTTTTGCACTGTAGCAACAGTCGTGCTATTTCATATATACAGGATATTTTCTTTGCTGTAAATCAGCGAAAACCGTAAAACCTTCAAACCTGCTCACTTTTAAGCCCATAAAAGTTTAAATTCAATTTAAGTATAATATTTGAATTTAAGAGATGGATGCCCTATGTCTGGATATGTTTGAAGAGGCCTGCCTTTTGAGGGAAAAGGAAAATTTTCTTGTTTTGTGTCAATATTTGATGTATAATATAAGGCATAAAACGCAGAACGAAGAAACCTAATTCAGTTTTAACAAACCACGAACCATCAAGGAGATGGTGTAGCTTGAAGTCAAACTTTGCATTTCTAAACAGCCACTTTCCTGTGCTAGCGAATTTCGGAGAATTGGCAGAAAAATATTTATACAGTGATTCTAACGCCTGCTTGATGAAGCTGGGGATGCTTGGTGAAACAATTGTCAATCTGTGTTTTACCTATGACAAAATCCCTTTACCTCAAGATAATACAGCAGCAAACAGAATCAATAAATTGTTTCGTGAAGGTATGATTGCTCCAGATCTGAAAGATATCTTTCATGCGCTGCGCGTTAATCGCAATAAGGCAATACATGAAAACTATGATTCTGTAAAAGATGGGAAAGCACTGATACAAATGGCACATAGTCTGTGTGAATGGTTTATGCAAACCTATGGGGACTGGCAGTATCAGTCTCGACCATTTGTCATGCCAACTGATATCCTTGTACCTGACAAAGTGAATAAACAGAACGAGCAGATTCATGAAGTGGAACTGTTGGAGGAAGCAGAAAAAACAGCGAAGGCAGCGCCTGCTGTTGCAAAAGAAACCAGAAGGAACTGTTCGGGTCAAGCCGCAAGCCAGCGCACCAAATCTGAAGCGGAAACACGTTATCTGGTTGATGAACAACTCCGCAAAGTTGGCTGGGAAGCTGATACAGGAACATTACGCTATGCGAACGGGACACGCCCAATAAAGGGGCGTAATATTGCAATTGCTGAATGGCCCACAGATTCTACCGTTGGCAATAAAGGTTATGTTGATTATGCCCTGTTTATTGGTACGCAGATGATTGCTGTGGTTGAAGCTAAGGCAATCCATAAAGATATTCCTTCTGTTATTGATTATCAATGCAAAGATTATGCCAGAAACATCCGAAGTGCTGATGCCGCTTATCAAATCAGCACATGGGGTAGTTATGGCGTTCCATTTACCTTTGCCACCAATGGCAGACCTTATTTGAAACAATATGACATCAAAAGCGGCGTATGGTTTTTGGATTTAAGGCAGCCTGATAACGATGCAAAAGCGCTAAGAGGATGGATGAGTCCGACAGGGATGTTAGAACTGCTGGGCAAGGATATTTCTGCGCGAAATCAAGACTTGCAAAAAATGCCTTATGACCTGCTGCGTGATAAAGACGGTTTAAGTCTGCGCAATTATCAAATAAGAGCAATTGAAGCTGCCGAAAAAGCAATTATAAATGGGCAATCCAGTATTTTGATTGCAATGGCAACTGGCACAGGTAAAACCCGTACAATTTTAGGTATGATCTACCGTTTTCTAAAAACTGGGCGCTTTCGCAGGATTCTTTTTCTTGTAGACAGAACATCTTTGGGAGAACAGGCATCCGATGTATTCCAGGAAGTGAAATTGGAAGAGCTAATGACACTTGATGATATTTATAGCATAAAAAGGCTGGAAGATAAAGAGATAGACCCTGAAACCCGCATCCAGATTGCTACCGTTCAAAGTATGGTAAAACGAATTGTGTATCATAACGAAGATACTATGCCTGCCGTTTCTGACTTTGATTTGGTTATCATTGATGAGGCGCACAGAGGTTATATCCTGGATAAGGAAATGGGTGAAGATGAAACCCTTTACCGTGACCAGATTGATTATCAAAGCAAATATTGCAGTGTAATTGAATATTTTAACGCTGTAAAAATTGCATTAACAGCTACACCAGCATTGCATACAACAGAAATTTTCGGGCAGCCTGTGTTCCAATATACATACCGTGAGGCGGTGATTGAAGGATATTTGGTTGACCATGACGCGCCTCATGCGCTGATTACCCAATTACGTAAAGATGGCATCCACTATAAAAAGGGTGATACTGTCGCGTTGTATGACCCAATTACTGGTGAAATTACAAACTCTGAATTATTAGATGATGAATTGAATTTTGATGTGGATGATTTTAATCGTCAGGTCATAACCGAGCCGTTTAATCGGGCTGTTTTAACCGAAATTGCACGTGATATTGACCCTGAAAGTCCGGATGTGCAAGGAAAAACGCTGATTTATGCTGTCAATGACAGTCACGCTGATTTGATTGTGAAAATATTGAAGGATATTTATACCAAAACGGGCGTGGACAATGACGCGATTATGAAAATTACAGGTTCTGTTGGCGGTGGCAATCAGAAAAAGGTACAGCAGGCAATCAAACGGTTTAAAAATGAACGTTTTCCCAGTATTGTTGTGACAGTTGATTTGCTGACCACTGGGATAGATGTCCCTGAAATTACAACTTTAGTATTTATGCGCCGTGTGAAATCCCGAATCCTGTTTGAACAGATGCTGGGGCGTGCAACCCGCCTTTGCCCGGAAATCGGTAAAACCCATTTTGAAATTTATGACCCTGTGGGTGTTTATGAGTCTTTGAAAGATGTCAGCACAATGAAACCTGTTGTTGTCAATCCGCAAACAACATTTGAACAGCTTTTAGATGGATTAGATGTGCTGGATGATGAGAAGCGGGTACAAAATCAAATAAATCAAATCGTTGCAAAACTGCATCGGAAAATACAGCATATGGACACTGAAACCGTAGAACATTTTGCAAGCCTGACAGACGGGCAAAACCCAGTCCAATTCATTGCGAATATACAACAGCGTAAACCCAAAGACGCAAAAACCCATTTGCTTGCCCATGCGGAACTATTCAAAATGCTGGATGGGTTCAAACCGGATGGACGCCGTTCTGTTGTTATTTCTGACCATGAGGATAAACTTCTGGAACATAACCGAGGGTATGGCAGTAACAAAAAGCCTGAAGATTATTTGGACGCATTTGCTGCCTATGTCCAAAATAATATGAATGAAATTGCTGCACTGAATATTGTTTGCACAAGACCAAAAGAGCTGACCCGTGAGGGTTTGAAATCCTTGCGGCTGGCACTGGACAGGGAAGGCTTTACTACTCAGCAGTTAAATACTGCGATTTCACAGATGACGAATGAACAAATTGCTGCTGATATGATTAGCCTAATACGCCGGTATGCCATTGGTTCTACTTTGATTTCCCATGAAGCAAGAATCAGTCAAGCGGTTGATAAGCTGAAAAAAGCACATAAGTTTTCCAAACAGGAACTCAACTGGATTGCCAGAATCGAAAAATATTTGATGGAAGAATCCGTGTTAAATATAACCGTATTTGATGAAGATGGCCGGTTTAAGGCACAAGGCGGCTTTACAAAAATCAATAAAGTGTTTGGAAATGCGCTGGAAAGCATTATCTTGGAACTGAACGAATATTTGTATGATGATGGAGGAAAAACCGTATCATGACCACCCAAGAAATTGTATCAAAACTATGGAATCTTTGCAATGTCCTCCGTGATGATGGCATTACCTATCACCAGTATGTAACTGAATTAACCTATATCCTGTTCCTGAAAATGGCGAAAGAAACAAACGCAGAAAGCCAGATACCGGAACCTTACCGCTGGGATGCACTGACCACAAAAAGCGGTATTGAACTCAAACGGTTTTATAAAGAACTGCTAAATCATTTGGGCGAAAATTGTACCGGGCGTGTGCGGGAAATTTATCAGGGTGCATCGACCAACATTGATGAACCAAAGAACCTGGAAAAAATCACCACATCTATTGATGGATTGGACTGGTTTTCTGCCCGTGAAGAAGGGTTAGGCAATCTATATGAAGGGCTTTTGGAGAAAAACGCCAACGAAAAGAAGTCGGGCGCGGGGCAGTATTTTACACCTCGTGTGCTGATTGATGTCATGACCCGTCTCATCAAGCCGCAACCCAAAGAACGTTGCAACGATCCTGCCTGTGGTACATTTGGCTTTATGATTGCAGCCCATCAATATGTAGCAGCGCAAACCGATGATTTCTTTGATCTTGACGCGGATACTGCCACTTTTGAACGTACAGAAGCCTTTACAGGGACAGAATTGGTACATGATACCCATCGTCTTGCGCTGATGAATGCAATGCTACATAATATGGAAGGTGAAATCACGTTGGGTGATACCTTGTCCAATCTTGGCAAACGGATGAAGAGTTATGATGTTGTGCTGACTAATGGTAGTGTTCTATTTAGACTAAACGCCGAAAACACTGATTTTATGCGGGTTTGCGAGTGTTTGGCATACAAACTTGCCGCATAATAACAGGCTAAATCAATCATAGAAGTTTTCATAGAGCGGGTATCGCTGACGGAGAAATCCGGCGGTCGGTATCCGCTCTTTTTTGTGTCCGCAGACGGTTACATAGGCGTGTATCCTGCCCCAACGAGGGGCTGGGTACACGCCTTTTTTCTTTTTCCCATAATCCCACATTGAGAAAGCGAGGTGAACACAAATGCCTAAAGCAAAGCAAAAAGAGGCGGAGACGCAGACCGGGGCCACGGCAGGAGCCGTGACAGAAACGGTTCAGCGGATACCCTTTTCCGAACTGCATCCCTTTGAAGGGCATCCGTTCAAGGTGCGGGACGATGAGGCCATGACGGAGACCGTGGAGAGCATCAAGATGGTCGGGATCACCAATCCCCTCATCGTGCGCCCGGACCCGGACGGCGGGTATGAGATCATCTCCGGCCACCGGCGCCACCATGCCGCGGAACTGGCAGGTCTGGATACCCTCCCTGTCATTGTCCGGGAATTGGATGATGATGCCGCAGTCATTATGATGGTGGACTCCAACATCCAGAGGGAGACCATCCTGCCCAGCGAAAAGGCGCTTGCCTACAAGATGAAGCTGGATGCTATCCGGCATCAGGGGGCGCGGACAGACCTAACTTCCCGACAAGTTGTCGGGAAGTTAGAAGCGGCAGATAAGATTGGCGATATGACTGGAGAAAGTGGCCGCCAAGTCCAACGGTATATCCGCCTGACAAACCTTATCCCGGAACTCATGGATATGGTGGACGAGAAGAAGATCGCATTCAATCCCGCCGTGGAGCTTTCCTACCTGAAGCCGGAGGAACAGCGGAACTTCCTGGAGGCGATGGACTACGCCCAGGCCGCACCCTCTGTGTC
>CAJUDU010000113.1 GCA_910584935.1 uncultured Butyricicoccus sp.
ACTGCGTAAGAATCTCAACCGATTGCATATGATTTGAGAGGCGCTTTAATCAGTGGTTCCTTAAACTCTCAGATTTATGCTGTATGAATACAGTATGAATCAGCAGCGTCTGATTCAGTTCATGCCACAAAATTATATATCCATTCTGGCGATTTGCCCCGTTCCAAAGCTGATATGCGTCATAAAACAGTTTCTTCTCCCATTCCTCTGTTTCCTATATTAAAGTTCAGGGTTTACACCCTGTATGCTGGCGATGGATGGAATATCCCAGTTTATGGAATATTATGCGTGTGCAGCGGGTCTGACAGCAAAAAAGCATTGACATCGGGAAAAAGATTGAAAAGCACACTGCGAGGCATTGCAGTGTGCTTTCTTGTATTCCTTCTATTCTCTGGCAAAGAATAGAGGGCTGAATTAAACGCCGATACCGAGTGGCGAGAAGATGAAATACATGATAACAACTACAGCGACACCAGCAATTGCCCATATTTTCCCAGTTTCCCATGGTGACATATCCATAACCTTTGCATCTGGCATATCCCAAGCTGTTTGACGTGGACAAGCTTTAATACATATCATATAAATGATACATTCAAGGACAAACAGTGCAAATACAACATATAGGTAATGGAACTGACTGAAGAATGGGATTACTTTGCTGGCGCCATAAAGTACCATATGAATTGGGATAATTATTTTGGGTGCAATTGCTGGCGCCCGCTTGCTGAGCAAGCCAAATAATACCGCTGTCAGCAAAGGCATGGAGAAGAAGCCCCAGCATTCATTGATAAAGTTCATAATACCAGTGCCAAAGTTCATGACAAATGGCGCAATTGCAATGGCAACAACACCGACAATTGTACCAAATACCTGGCCGGTTTTTACAACCTTTTGTGTGCTTGCATTTTTGCCCCAGATTGGCTGCCATACATTCAGCGTGAAAATGGTAGAAGCTGAGTTTAGGACGGAGTTAAATGAGGATAAAATTGCGCCGAACATGACCGCTGCAAAGAAACCCATAAGCGGTTTTGGAATAATTTCCATAACAAGCAATGGATAAGCCTGGTCAGCAGCCATGCCAACAGAAGTATCCATCTGCCCGTTAGCTGCAAGAAGCTGAAATGCAATAATGCCAGGGATAACAATGACAAACACGTCAAGACATTTAAAAAATCCTGCCCAAACAGCACCCTTTTGGCTCTCTGCGAGGTTTTTGCCGCCAAGGGAACGTTGGATAATGGATTGGTTGGTTGCCCAATAAAACAGGTTATTGACAAACATACCTGTAAACAATAACGGCCATGGCACTTCTGGTGGTAAAGCAGCTGGTGCAGACCAGGCATTCATTTTTTCTGGCGTTGCTGAAATGAAGTGCTGGATACCTGCGATAAACCCACCGCCATCCAGTTTCCCTAATGCTAAAATGCCCAGGATTGGCACAGCGAAACCACCGATAATCAGCCCAACACCATTGATAGTATCAGAATATGCAACAGCTTTCAAACCGCCAAATACCGCATAACACATACCAATGACACCTGTGCCGATACAAATAATTGCAATCGCTGAAAAATAACTGATACCAAAAATTTCTTGGATATTGAAGATTTTTACCAATGCAACCGCGCCGGAATATAAAATTGTCGGCAGCATGGTCACAACATAAGCGATTAAAAACAGCAGCGAAAACAAACGCATGGTCATGGTATCATAACGCATCTCGAAAAATTCTGGGATGGTTGCAATGCCGCCCTTTAATAGCTTTGGCAGAAATACAAACGCTAAAACAATCAGCGCAAAAGCAGAGGTAGCTTCCCATGCCATCGTGCTCATATTGCCAGCAAAACTTTGTCCATTTGTGCCGACAAGCTGTTCTGCGGAAAGATTAGTCATCATCAGTGACCCAGCAATGACAATGCCGGGAAGCCCACGCCCAGCTAAGAAATAGCCTTCTTTGGTGGATAGGTCATCACCACGCGTTTTCCACCATGAAAGCACAGCAACAAGCACTGTAAATGCAACAAAAGTAACAACAATAAACATAAAAGCAATTTCCCCTTCTTTTTTATTTATATGGCGTTATGAATTAGTCAAAATGCACCCAAACGGCGCCATTGTCAGCCGATTCAACACATTTTTCAATCCATTTTACACCTTGCGCGCCGGCTTCCACATCCGGATACCAGAAATCTTTATATGTAGAGGTATCCGCACCAGACATCGCAACAGCAAAACGCCGGTAAAGGTTTGCCCATGCTTCAAATAAGCCTTCTGCATGGCCGCCGCCAATACGGTCTTCCACACGGGATGCCCCATACAAATACCCTGCGCCGCGTTCTAAAATCCGCACAGGTTCCCCTTCGATTTCATAGGACATTTGGTTTGGCCGTTCATCATCCCATTCAATTGAAGCTTTCGAACCGACAACACGAATTTTATGATAATGTCGTGCCCCGCAGTTGACAGAGCTAGCCCAGCAGTAAACCTGTGCGCCTGCCTGCACAGATGTGCTGCCCTTCAAATCCATAATGACAAATGCGTTATCTTCCAACTGACGCCCTTCCACAAAAGCGCGTTTGGTACACATTAATTTGTCAATTTTCATATCTGGAATCATCGCTTCCAACAAGAATAAAGGATGGGTGCCAACATCGCCCAAAGCAAAAGAGGGACCAGCCTTAGATGGGTCGAAACGCCATTTTGCCGCAGGCACAGTATCCTCAATTTTGATGTTGTAGCCGCCAAAAGCAAAACTCATATTGACAACACGGATTTCCCCTAAATCCCCATGCTGAATCATTTGCCGTGCCTGCTGAATCATTTGATGGCCAGAATAACCATATGTCACACCAACAACACGTTTTTTTGCTTTTGCTAACCTGACAAGTTCTTCTGCCTGCTGTGAAGTAAAGCAGAGTGGTTTTTCACAAACAACATGCAAGCCAGCTTCTAATGCAGCTTTGCAGACTTCATAGTGCATCCCATTTGGCGTGGCAATCGAAACTGCTTCAATTCCGTCTTCACGTTGTGCTTCTGCGGCAAACATCGCTTTGTAGTCCGGATAGCAGCGTTCAAGCATAACGCCCAGTTCCGCGCCGAATGCCATACCGCGTTCTGGGTCGATATCAAATGCACCAGCGACAAGCTGGAATATATTGTCGCGGAGTGCGGCAGAACGGTGGATGTAGCCAATCTGGCTGCCTTTGCCGCCACCAACCATTGCCCAGCGGATGGGATGGTCAGAAACTTTGGAACCATTAATCATTTTCTTTTCTCCTTTTTTATTTTATGATAAAAACCATCAACAAAAATATTTCGGATTTTTATTTTGATGGAATGGATGCCTCAGAATCAAAGAATATAGCCGATATTTTTCAAATAGTCCACACTGGCTTTGACATCGCGCAGGCTGGTATCCGCATTGCGTGGGTCACGTTCTTGCTCAATGGTGATATATCCGCTGTAACCGATTTCTTCAAGAGCGTTCTTAATTCCAGTATAATCCAGCACGCCAGTGCCAATTGGGCACATGGAGCCTTTCCCACAGCCATCAAAGAACCGAATATGTTCACCCAGCACTTGCTGATAAATGGGTTCATTGACATCTTTAAAGTGGACATAATCCAAACGGTCAGCATATTTTTTCAGATAGCTGACGGGATCCATACCAGAATAATAGAGGTGGCCAGTATCCAGACACAGCCCAGCAATTTCATAAGGGATATCACGGACAACGGCTTCAATTTCGTCGGAAAATTCAAGGTAGCCGCCTGCATGGGGATGGATCACAGGGCGCACGCCATATTCGTTGGCACGTTCGCAAACCGCACGCAAATGGCACATAAACTGTTCCCATTTATCCGGGGATAACCGTGGGGCTTTATCTGCGTGCCCTGCCGCATAATCCCGCACGTCATGCCCCCAGTCCATAACCGTCATATAAGGCGTCCGGAATTTTTGCCCGTCATGATATGGCAGCTTGGGAAGCCGTGGATCTGTAATCAAGGTGCAAATATCATCCACAGCTTTCAAAACGCTTTGCTGATTATCGGGGTCCAACAAATCATGGAAAATAGTACCCGCAACAATTGCAATATGGTTTTTCTCCAGTTCTGCTGCAACAAGTTCCGCATCAATGGGGAGGTATCCATAAGGCCCCAGCTCAATCGCGCTGTAACCCGCTTTTCCTGCTTCTTCGAGTACACGCGTCCAAGGCGGCAGGTAAGGGTTTTTCGGATCATCAACACCCCAGCAGCAAGGTGCGCCACAAATTTGAATTGCCATATACCAAAACTCCTTTATCTATTTTTTTCTGCTCTGAACTGTGATCATTATCTCATATTCCCTGCAAAAATGTTTTCGGGATATTGCCATTTCCATAGGCGAAAAGCAGGGGAATTTTGCACAAAAAAGCAACCGGATTTTTGACCTTTACGCTTTCCTGCTTTTTTTCAGAATATTGAAGAAAACAGTCTTTCTTTTGCCTGATAAATCGGTTATAATCACTGTTACATGATATATGGGAGGTATTCTGATGCAGGAAACCGCAGCGATATTTCACGGAACACCAAAACTTGTTTATGTTACACCGCAGGCAACAAATATCCGGCGTGTTCAGCGCTCTATTCATTTGCATGAAGAATTGACAGAGCTTTTATTTGTGTACCAAGGAGAGGGCACATATATTTGTGATGGCTATTTTTATCCAATCTATCCTGGGGATTTCCTGCTTTATAACCAAGGGGATATGCACGAAGTACAATCTTCGTCTGAAAAGGAAATTGGAACATGGTGCTTTGGCATTGTTGATTTTCAACTGGAGGGGCTTTCCCCCGGCAGGATGACAGACCCTGCGCATGGTTTTGTCCGCCCTTCAAGCTATCAGTTCCAAGAAATCAACACATTGTGCCATATGGTTTATGAAGCAATTAGCATAGAAGCATCTTATGGCAAAGAAATGGCGCAGCATTTATTTCTTGGCATATTATTGCTGGCACTGCATTGCCCCGCCGATGTACGAAATGCACCACAAGATAACCATGATGTTCTGGCTGAACGTATGCGGCAATATATATCCCTGCATTATACAGAGCCGCTGACATTGCAGTCAATTTCAGCGGCACTCCATGTTTCTCCTTCTTATGCCGCGCATAGTTTTAAGCAAAAAACAGGGCTGTCGCCCATTCAATTTATGATTAATTGCCGGATTGGAGAAGCACAGAATCTACTAATTTCCAGCGATTACAGTGCAACGCAAATCAGCACTTTGGTTGGCTATGACAGCATCAACCACTTTTCTGCAATCTTTAAAAAACATGTTGGTATGGCGCCAATACAGTACCGCAAATATTATTTGGATCATATGCGGGGCAAACGGAAGCAATAGAAAGCACCATATGCCGCACGAAAATAAAAAGTCCTGTTTTTTTAAAACAGGACTTTAACGCGATTAGATGTTTGCTTTTTGAATTTTGCCGCATGGGAAACAGGTTGACCTGACTGCTGAAAGATGATATTCTAATAAAAATAGCCAACAGATTCAGGAGGTGCCTTTTATGAAAGCAGCAAAATACGTTATCACCATTGTATCCGTCTTATTGTTGTGCCTGATGCCTGCCCGCGCAGTGGAATTTTCAGATGTCCCGGCAGGCAGCGTTACAGCAGATGCTGTAACGTTTTTGCACAGCCTGGATGTTGTTCAAGGGCGCGGGAATGGGGCTTTTTCTCCAAATGATTTGGTATCACGGGCAGAATTTGCTGTAATGCTTTGCAAACTGACAGGGGCAGACACTATAAACCTAGCACCTGCCATGTTCCCGGATGTGGAAAATCATTGGGCAAAACAATTTATTGCCGCAGCTTTGGAAAATGGTTATATGAATGGATATAGTGATAAGCTGTTCCATCCTAATGATACGCTGACATTTGAACAAGCTGTGACAGTTGCGATGAAAATCCTTTATCCAGATGAAGATTTCCATACACAAGGCGCATGGTATCAAGGCTATATGGATAAAGCCTTTGCTGGCGGGTATACCCAAGGGATGTATACCAATATCAGCCTGCCATTATCCCGTGGGGATTTAGCAATCCTGCTTTATCATATCAGTACACATTTTCATGGTGATGCCTATTCATT
>CAJUDU010000114.1 GCA_910584935.1 uncultured Butyricicoccus sp.
TATTTTATCACTTTCTTTTTGTGTTGAAGGTGTCAACTTTATTTATACAACATCAAAATATACAGGCCAGCAATACTGTACACCTGTCGCCTTGTCTGTATCCAAAGTATATCCTGTGCCGGGGGTTACGGCAGTATATTGGCTCATGTGAAGTGATGTGCCAGGTGAGCCGGCATCATTGTAGATATCAGCCGCCCTGTCACCCTGCTGAATCCCGGAAGCATCCATGAACGCCTTGTCCAGTGAGGTATCCAGATAAGAAAGCACTGTGCCGCTGGGATAATTACCTCCCAAGGTAATCTGTGCCTCATCGGAACCACTGGGCTGGGTCTTGGAGCCGAACATCCAGTAGGTTACATAATACTCTTTACCGCCGATGGTCTGTTTGACGACACCTTCATTATCACCTTTTACTCTTTCATAAGCATTCGCAATATTACCATCATTGTTACTGCCTGCAGATGTGAAATCCACAACAGAATCTGTGGGGTAAAATCCCCGATCTCGCAGGAAATCATACTCAATAGGACGGCTGACAGAACCCGGTGTCCGGTTGCTCATGCTGCCTTCCTTTTCTGTCAGGTATGATGCCCAAAGGTGAATTGCAACAGCAGTTTTCAGTACACGCTGCTTAGATAATGTGTTGGAGTTTACACCTTCCGTATAAACAATATCAAACGCATCGTCGCTGGATGTGTACTCAACCTGCCCATTCTTCCACTCCATCTGGGTATCAATCGCCAGCATCTGCTTGCCGGAGTCTGTTTTTCGCGCCATCCACACCGCATACTGCGATGCCTGACGCCATTCAGCTTCCGTCAAGCCGCTGAAATCAATACCGAAGTTTGGGAAAATGGATTCCGCATTGGGAATCAAATTCCGTTTTGCGTATGCGACATCTCTTGAAGGGCTTGCCGCACAATAGAATGTGTTAATCAGCATGGGGTCGGTAACTTTGTAAGATTCTGTGATGGTGACATTCATGGTATGGTTGCCGCCGGACGGAGCGCCCTTTGTATGGTCAGCACAAAAACCATAACCAGAAAGTCCATAACCAGAATAGGTGCCAAAATAACAGCCGATTCTGGAATATTTCAGCGTTTTAATTGCCGGCACAGAATCTCTTGTTCGATCCAGTTCAATCTGGAAGTTTGCCGCACCGCCATTTGCAGTCACTGCATCTGTGATGTTGTTGATATTTTCCGCTGCGTGCGCCTGAATGACGCCGGGAGGGAAAAAGCCGACAAGCATCACAAAAGCAAGAATTGCCGAAATCAAACGGTCATGCAATCTTGTTTTTAACTGCATCCATTTACCTCCTGTTAGACTTTTTGCCTCATTGCCTTCTTATTTTCTCTGACCGGGGATAAAGGCAGTATCCCTTTTTATAACATAAACTCCTTTCGTTATCTATATGAACATGGGCAAAGGATTGAGGCATAGGCTTTGCACATGATTATTTGCTGTAGTATTAAGGTGCTTTCTTCCCTTTTTCGTTTACTTATTATTTTGACACATGCCAACAGTGCGAAAGAGTTCCCTGCCATTTGATGTCCTTGGTTTCCGTGACATCTGACATCGGAATCTCTCGTTTCCTGCTGACACTTTATTATATGCAGTGGGTACGGGTTCTATTTAGGGTAGATCGGCATGAAAACAATATTTAGAAAATCACAAGATTTGGGGTAGCCGACATGAAAAGAACCGCAAAAAAGACGACATGATCATACGATCATACCGCCTCTTTGACACTCCCCACAGTTAAAGCTGGGGGATTCTCAGTTCAACGACCGCTGCTTGCCACCTGGCGAAGTCTATGCAATCTCCCTGAGCGTTAGGTTTCGGCGTGTCCCGCCGTACCATGGATGCCAACAGCATAAAAGGGTTCTTCTGCTATTTGATGCACTTGGTTTTCGTAACATCCGGCATTAGATTTTCTCATTTTCTGTTGGTAATTTTATTATATGCAGTGGGTACGGGTTCTATTTTGAGTAGACCGGCATGAGAATTGCATTTTGGGAATCACAGTGCAAGCCCCTGAAACAAATCTGACCAACAAAACAGAATCTGTTTCAGGGGATGTGTTTGTCCTGCCATCACGATCTTTGTGGATATTTTTGTTTAATGACGGAATGACTTTTGATTTCTGCGTCAATTTTGAAAACATCGCTGTAAATTCGGGCGTCTTCATTATTGCAGATAGTCAGCTCTTGTACTGCTGTCCCCCGCTTTTCAACCTCAATCCACCAGATGGCAGTATCTGCTTTGGGATAGCCGATGCGGATTACAGTTCCATCAACAAATCTGATTCTCACATCGCTGTTAAAACATCCGATTTCGTTCACTTTGTATGAACTGCCTTCGATTTCCACAAGGTCGTCACTTACACCATAAATTTTGACCATTTTAACATCCTCCTGAATCGTTACATTTCTAAACTCTCTATCACTTTCACAGCTTCAATTTCAAAATCGGTATCTCCCCAACTTCTATCGAATGCTGCCAGGGCTTGCCCTTTACTACGATATGTTTTGATTGCCGCATCTCCGATTTCACTTGCATTTCTGAAATGAAATTGCCGTGCAAGTCCACAGAAAATCGCTCCAGTATCCTTTTGCCGAATAATCCAGCGTGTCCTTTCGATTAGTTTCATCTGTTTTCCTCCAACTTAATTTCCTGTATTATAATATGCAGATAGCATAATAATTATCTTGTGCTGCCAAATAGAATTGCAAAATTCAGACACAAAAAATGCAGCACAGCCTTGGAATATCCCAAAGCTGCACTGCATCATTCATATTATTTAATACTCTTGGATTGTTTTCCATCCTTTGTCCCCGGCGTATGCAGCCAAGTCAACTTCGGCTGCTTCTACTCTGTCCCGCCAAGGCATTTGCCGCATACAATGCCAGCCACTTTCACCTGGTTTATTGTAGCGTCCTTTGAATGTGTCATCCCCCAGCCCTGGCATTACACGATACCGCCAGCCACGAGAATCTTCGTATGTTTTACTGCTCATTACTTCCTCCATTTTTATTGTAGTTATCCGGGTACATTCTGGCGCACCCAGCACATTGCTCATGCCAGGGATGTTGTGATTGATGAGAACATCCTTCACAATCCCAGGCAGCATCCCGTTCCAGCATTTCTGCCGCTTCACAAATCAGATGAACCCAATGGATTGGGTCCCCGCCATCCAGCGGCGCATTGCGCAGCTGATAAATCAATTCTTTTCGATCCATTGCTATGCCTCCATTCCAGCCGAACAGACAAAATCATCATTTGAAAAAACCGTGCCGGCGTATGCGTCAAAAATCAGACTGTCGTCTACGATTTCATCAGCCCGCGCCAGCTCATCCCAACTGGGGGATCTTCCTTCAGTTTCATCAAACATCTGCATCAGATATGTCTGCTTCAGCTCAAGCATTTGGTCCAGATTCAAGTCGTAAACAGTCAAAACATCGTATTTCATTTCGTTCCCTCCATAGTAGAAACATCCAGCCGCAAAACCAGTTCAATGATTTTTGGGCGAGTTGTATAGTTATTTCTCGCACCCTTTTCAAGCGTTGCACGAACACTGGAAGGAGCCAGCGAAAGCCCATATTCAATCATTTCATTTTCAACCGAAAAGAGTAAATCACGGGCATCATTGTATTGCTTTTCCAGTCCACAGGCTTGTATTTGTTCGCTGCAGCCTTCATTTGCCGCATCGAAAACAGGCTCATCATCAATGCAGTAAATCCTTTCAGGGATTGTTCCATCCGGATTGATAATGCCATGAGCAGCGATATAATCCTGTTCCATCTTGATACACTGTTCATCCAGTGTATTAACAAGGGCTTTGGCAGCCATGTATCTGCGCTGAATTTCATTTGTTGTTCGCTTCATGTTGATATCCTCCTGTTTTGTCATTTACTTTTGGCTTAAGGCTTGGGGCGCCCCGTGCTGCAAAAATAGTGCTGCAAACCGTCATCTTCCGCAAGGAAGCGGCGGATGTTATCTTCATCACGCCAACCAATATGGGCACAAATCTGCCAGCGTTCCCGCTTTTCAAAACGGTTCATGGCTTTTGCTGTCGCAATGACCTTATCCACATCCGCAGAAACCACTTTGCAGGCACTTCGCAGAGCATCATAGGTGCAGGTGCTGGTAGCTGTTTTACCACAATAATTCCCATAGATTTCTGGGTCTATGTTTCTGACCCACCCACCTTTGTATGTGGTGAGAAACAACCGATATTCGTTTTCGGCATCCAGATATTCTTGCGCCATATCCAAAAGAGCGCGGATGTCATAATTGATAATCATAGTGTAACTCCTTCCTGTTCTGTCCGAATAGCCTTATCTGTTTTCCTTATCATATGCACAAAACCGAAAGAGTCTGGTTCTGTTTTGAAAGTGAAATCCTTACTCAGCGCCTCTTTGGGTAGTATATTTGAAATCAACTTCTGTCAATATTGAAAATTGCCGGTAGCAATAGGGGCATTCCCGTTCATGATATCCTATCGTTGATAATTCATGCTCAAAAGCATGATCTAACTTCCTGCCACACCAGAGGCAATAGATGGTGTCTTCACGAAATACTTCATTATCTTCGCCGTTTTTGATTTTCTTTCGGACTTGTGCATCGCGTTGCGTCTTGCTGCAGCTGTAACACATAGATTTTCCGTCTGAAATTTGATTCTTTTTGCAAATTGGACATAGTTTCACAAGTTATTTCCTTTTCAACACTTTGTTTTGTAAATTTTAATCTATAATTACAAAGTGATGCTTTTCTGATTCTATTGTTTGTTTGAGGTCTGTTCTCACTACTTGATATCATTACTTTATGCAATATACACATAGATTTTATAGACTTGTTTTAGTTTTAGAATGAGTGTATAATATACTTCAAACTGTTACCTTGTAAAAACCATTTTTATAATTATGAATCATCAACAAAATAGAAGAGGACATATAACCATGAATTATGCAAATATATCTATTGAAATGTTTCAAAATTTAGTTTCAAAGAGTTTGAATCCCAGCTTGGTATGTGGAAATGGGTTAAGTATAAATTTTGAACCCAAACTTACTCTTGATAACTTGGGAGAAAATATGTACGCAGCACATTTGCATGTTATAAAATTTGCTGACTATCAGGCGATTTCTCCAAAGATGGAACAGGTATTTTTACCCAACTATAAGGCAGTGATTAAATATCTTAAAAAAAATATCCACAACAAAGCGGATTTTTCAAGGTTATTTTTTGATGCTGTTATTTTTGCAAAAAGCATAATTACCTCTCAAGTACTGGATTGGATTTCTGACAATAAGTTTGATGAAAAATTAGCTATGGGATTTGGACCTTTAGACTATGTAACAGATTTAATAAAACAAATAGACGATACCCATTCTGCTTTCAAAATCAATTATGAGTTTTGGAGCATTCTCATCTATTTTGCATTGATCTTATTACAAGCCCCTTCTACTGTTTATATCCTGCCAAAAGAAAACAAGTTTATAAAAACCGTTGCTATTGGCGCAGGGAAATCGCCCATGTCTAAACCCAATACCTTTTCTGAGTATATTGCTAAAACATGTGAAAACGGAATGTTTTCGTATTTAAGAATATTATTATCCACAAATATTTTGCTTATAGGAAATGGGTATTATATTGAGAAAATGTCAAAGTGGGGAGTTTTTCGGGAGGATGTGTTAAAATCCTTTTTTGAGCCTTTTAATCATGTCTTAACAACCAATTATGATTTACTTATTGAAAAAATAACTGGAAGAACAGTTCTTCACTTGCATGGAAGATTCACCCGTCAGCCACAAGTTGTGCTTGGTCAATCAATAGGTGTATATGTAGATGCTGTGCGTTATGATTTGTCTTCAATTTTAATTGGTGATTATTTTATTGCTAAATGTTTCTATGCAATAACAGCACAAATGGCGCAAAAATCACTTATAAATACCAATATTAACTTTTATCAAGAGGTGCTTAAAGAAACCATTCAAAAAAAGAAATCAGATACTATCGTAATCTTTGGTCTTGATATCAGTAATGATTATCATATTATACGAAATTTACAAGTATCTTTATC
>CAJUDU010000115.1 GCA_910584935.1 uncultured Butyricicoccus sp.
TCAGTTGAGGATGTCTTATTTTTAGGCAAACCTCATTGTGCGGTATTGCCTTAAATTTACCGAATAAAAATTACTGTTTAGCGAGGGAAATGTTACTTCTATATACCCATTCTGTGCTATACTATATATATACTCTTTGGTGACGGTTTGTATATTCCGTTTTGTTTTTTACTAAAATTCGATATGCCAAACGTGGTTTGCATAATGGCTTTTGAAGGAAGTTATTGTAAAATCACCTGCTATTCTTCGTTTTTTGTGCAGATGTCTGCATTTATATCGACATAAAATAAAATATTTCCTATGCAAACCTATGCTTTTTAACAAATATAGTGTTTTGCTACCTGTAAATCTGCCATGTTGTTTTATCATAAAATGTTCCGTTTGACAACAATATTTCCTACTTTGTAAAACAGGTTCTGGTGTGTTTTTGGGACATTTTATGCCCCTCCGCAAAAGGCACAATCCGGAATATGCGTTTGCATACCCGCCAACCTGTTAATATATTCTTGGAAAGGAGCCATGCAAAATGACTAAGAAACTGCGGAAACCTTTGTCATTCCTGCTGATTTTAAGTATGCTATGCAGTATGTGCTGCATTACTGCTTTTGCACAGGATGACACCAGTATGGATACTGCTGACGCTGCAGACGTTGTTGCAGATTTTTGCGACAGTGCGCAGGATGCGGCAAATTCAATACTGGACACGGAAGCCCCTCCGGCAGAGCCGGATGAACCTTCCACATCTCCGGAACCCTCGGCAGAAGTAACCCCATCTGCCGCACCGGAGCAAGAACCTACCGCCCAACCGGAAGAAACACCTGTTTCCCCGGCGGAGGAACCCACACCGGCAGCGCCGGAACAAAACACCTCGCCAGAGGCAGACAGCACACTGGAGGAAGCAGAACCCCTGCCAAAAGTGCCTGTTTTGCCAGATGGTGAACCAGAAACCATCACCCCCCCAGGGGTGGATACCAGTGAATCGGCGACGGTTCCCGAAACCCCGGAAATCCTTGTGCCGGATGGTATCGAGCTGCTAGCCGAATCGGTGAGCAGTCCTGCACCTGTCCCCGAACTCGTGATGCCGGAAAGCATGAACAGTTTGCCAACCCCTGAAAGTGTTCAGGCATTTTTGGATGCTGTTGACGTGTTAGTGCAGTTTGGCACGCCAACTGAGGACAATGCCGAGGAATTTGCGGCACTCGGCCAAGCAGCAATGGATGCCTATGAAACTGTACAGGATGAGGGCTTGGAAAGCTATGACGGCGTAGAAGATGCGCTGATGGTGCTGATGAGCATTGGTGAGAGTGTCACTGGCGGTACGGAAACAGCCGCAACCGCTATATTAGGGTACGAACTCTATCCTGGTGAGGAAACTAAGACGGTAAACCAGGATGGTTTTTATCTTCGACTTCCGCGTTTAATCAACAAACATCAATATTGTAGTGCTGTTGTTCGTGAATTTATCCCTGATGAATATCAGAATCTAGACGCAGCTTTTGATGAATCTATTTTGAAAGATTGCGATTTTGTTTGGGGTAAGTGGACTGAAAATGATGGATATAAAGGATATCAATGTCTTAAATTTGTTTATACTGCAGCCCGACCAGGCAAAACAAATGTAGATATCTATCTTGAATATCACTATGATGCACCTGCTGAAACAGGATATTGCGACTGGTGCGGAGGCTTAGTTTCTTGTCCTGCTAATTATAACCAATACTACGACAAAGTTCATTTTGCGGTAAACGTTTATGCTAACTATTATCTGAATTATGCTCCTGGTGCAAGTGATGGCAGTGTGAAAAATATGCCAAGCACTAACAGCCAGCCGCAGGTATTCAAAGATACAGCAACCTTTACAGCAGCTGCGGCACCGACCCGCGAGGGCTATACCTTTGCAGGCTGGAGTTATAATGGGAAAACCTATAAAGCTGACGAAGCAGTCACTTTGGAATGGACTGAAAGTGATGGTGCAAATGTAAGCCGCACTCTTACTGCTACTTGGGAAGAAGATACTCCAACTAAACCCACCGCGCCAACACGTACAGATCTATATGGCATTTTAGGCAACTTTGTAAAGGTTCAATGCCAAACAGCTTCTGCAAACCATGCTGAAAAGAGTTATTCAACATGGGCTAACCAAGCCAATGGACATTACGAATCCTCTGTTGGTGAAGTACGCAAAAATGGTGATAATTGGGTTTGTAATGTAACCTTGTATGGCAACGTCTATGCGAAAATGTATAGCTTGGAGCCTATACTTGGCACTGGTGTAGAGCACCGTTTAGCACCGGACGAACCTGAAACACAAACCATTACCCTGAAATGGAATGCTGAAACCCAAAAATGGGTTGAAGCTAGCGGCAAGTCAAAAGGTACAGTTCTTGCAACCTTTAAGGTTGTTTGTGAGTCTCCTGCACCAACCTATGTTACCCAGTGGGTGAACTACAATCAGAACCTATTATACCGCCTAGAAGGTAAGTATCCGTCCAGCAACTATCTAGGAAATGAACCAACCCGCCCAAATGAAGGGAATACAAAATACACCTTCTCTGGCTGGAGTGATCCCACGGAAACAACTAATGACACAACTATAACCATTACTTATACCGCACAGTATAGCATCGAAACTGTTACACCACCAGCAAAGCCAAAACTCACTAACTTCACTAAGGAACGCCTGATCTCTGCACCAGAAGGTGTTGAACTGAATCTTGATGGCGCTACTATCAATTATGATACTATCGTCAAGCTCGGCACAGGTGAAACCGCTACTTTGCTATATGCAATCACGGTTACTGGTGAAAAAGGAGCAGAATACACCGTTTCCGACACCATGAATGGTAATAAGGCAATTTGGGTCGGCGGCAATGCAATGGCTGGTACACTTAATAACTCTGAAAAAGCTGTTATCTATGTTACTATGGCTTTCACCCGTGAGGAAATCAACGAAGGTAAAATCACCAATACTGCAACGCTGAAACCTGGCGAAGGCACTGATCCAAATATCCCTGGCGGCGGCACAGCAGAAACCCCTGCTGGCAAAACTTATAATGTTACCATTAACTTTAAGACCGATGATGAAAATCCAGAAATCTTGAAAGACCCTATCAAGGATACTTATGATAATGGTACAGAATACAACTATCCTGTTGAATCGGCAGAAGGTATTGCCCTACTTGCTGACAATGTACCCGCAAACATTCCGATAAGACTTGAAAAAGACGGAAAACATTACGCGCTTGATCCTGTAGCAAGCAAAGATGCTTTGGACAAATTAACTGGCACAATTCAGGATAAGGATGTTGAAGTTGACCTGATTTATTCTCTGGATGAACTCGGCGATTCTCATGATGGCATTCCTGATAAATATCAGGCTATGGTAAACTTTGTTGTCCAAGGCAGCGGCGAAATCACAAACGTTGAACCAAAGATTTTTACTTTTGGCAATGGCGCAGATATGACCACATCCGGCGAAATTACCATTCCGGAAGGTATCACTGCTGTACCCGCTGAGAAGTATAAATTCATTGGCTGGACACAATCACCCAATGTTGAAGGAGAAACCAACCTTGATAATGCAACCCTAAGCGGTAAATTCCAAGGTGAGGGTGGCCAAACTTATACCTTTACCGCGAACTTTGCAATGGCACTGATCCCTCTGGAACCTGCAATCGTTCGTCTGACAATCAATATTGTGGGCAATACAAAAACTGTTACCTATGATGGACAGCCACAAAGCATTGAAGGCTTTACCACTACTGTAACTGCGCCAGAAGGCATTACACTTCCTGAAAATGCTGTAACTGTTACATTGGCAGAAGGCTTTACCGCTGCTGCTTCTGGTACCGAAGTCGGCGATTACCCAATGAATCTGACCACAGAACATTTTGTTGTAACGGTTTCTGATAACACAAAATATATCGCAGAAATCGGTCAGATTACCGACGGCTGGCTGAAGATCACAGAAGCAACAACACCAATTGATCCGGTTGACCCAACACCAGCACTTGATGTTACCGCTGGTAATGTCACTGCAACTTATGACGGTCAGCCGCACTCGGTATCCCCTTCCGCAAATAAACCAGATGCACAGTTTACCGTTGTCTATACCGATGCCGCAGGCAATACCCTGTCCGGCGCCCCGGTTGATGCAGGCACTTATACCGCAACAATTACCGCAGTCCTCGGCGATGAAACCGATACGACAACAGCAACTGTTACCATCTCCCCGCGTCCGATTACCATTACCACCAGCAGCGTATCTAAGGTGTATGATGGCACAGCACTGACCAGCAATACCTATACGATCGCAAATCAGGAGATGGTCGCTGGTGAAACTGTAACCATTACCGTTACTGGTTCCCAGACCAGCGTTGGCTCGTCCAGCAATACCTATTCCATCACATGGAATGGTACTGCAAAACAAACTAACTATACCATTACCAATTCACTTGGTACCCTCACCGTTACGGAACGCACCACCAGTGGCGGCGGCGGTGGAGGCGGTGGCGGCGGTGGAGGCGGCGGCAACCGGCGCCCAACCGGCGGCAGTGGCGGCTCAACCACTATCCCCGAACCACAAACCCCGCTGAACCCAACTGCACCTGATACCAAGATCGATGATGAAAAAGTCCCGCTGGCTGACCTTTCTGGCCTCAATACTGCGGATCACTTTGCTTATCTTGTTGGTTATACCGATGGTACTGTACGTCCCACCAACAATATTTCCCGCGCAGAAGTTGCCACAATTTTCTTCCGTTTGATGAAGGATAATTACCGGCTGGCACATTGGGCATCTGATGCCACATTCTCCGATGTACAAGCAAATGCTTGGTATACCGCCGCAATCGGCACTGATGCCAAAGCTGGGCTGGTTTCTGGGTACCCCGATGGCACATTCCGTCCGGATAACAATATTACCCGTGCTGAATTTGCTGTTATTGCCGCGCAGTTCCTCAGCAAAGACTATGAAGGGGAATCTCTATTCACCGATATCAGTGGGCATTGGGCTGAAAAATATATCAACCGTGCCGCACATACCGGCTGGATTCATGGCAGTGGGGATAAGACTTTCCGCCCGGATGATTATATTACCCGTGCAGAAGTTGCTACCCTTGTCAATGCAATGTTAGGTCGTACGCCTGATAAAGACCATATGCTGGATACCATGAAGCAATGGCCGGATAACCCGGAAAGCGCATGGTATTATGCCGCAATCCAAGAAGCAACCAACTCCCATCTTTATACCCATGAAGAAGGAGCTGCTTCTGAATCCTGGTCAGAATTGCAAACCAATCCTGATTGGGCTGCTTTGCAGCAGCAATGGGCACAACAAGCCGCTGGGAATTAATCCTTTGCAGCGCAAATTAAAAACCCTTCTGTAATTGGAAAAAAGCTCCCCTGTGCATCTTTTGCACAGGGGAGCTTTGCTTTTCTAAGGGTTTATGGTTATTCGTTAGGGATGCAGGCAATTGCATTTAATGCTCGTGGGAACCCGATAAAAGGCAGACACTGCGTGATGGCATCAATTAACTGCTGCCGTGTGTTGCCAACGCTTAAATTTGCATTTGCATGAGCTTTTGCCTGCGGCTCACAGCCGCCAAGGCTGCAAATCGCACAAAAGGTAATGAGTTCCCGCATTTTTAAATCCAATATGCCACGGGTATAAAAATCACCAAAACAATAGGCGGAAAGATATGCTTGGATATGCTGTAATTCGTCAGGGGCTGCGGCACGCATGGCATCAATCGTATCCGCCCCGAAAATTTCCCGCTGGACAGCAAGCCCTTTTGCAAAACGGGTTTCTTCCGTTACTGTGGCTTGATTTGGCAATGGCATACTGATATTCATAGACTGAAATGCCGCATTCGCTTCATCCAAGGCACATTGTACTTTCTCCAGCCCGATATATGGCGCACATTGATAAAGCGTTTCGGTAATCTGTTCTGGTGTGGCGCCCATATCCAGTGCGGAAATAATAGACCTCTTGCGAAATTAAGCTAAGCGGTCAAAGTTGCAGATGCCAGC
>CAJUDU010000116.1 GCA_910584935.1 uncultured Butyricicoccus sp.
ATAAAATTTAACGCTTGCTGAACTGCGGAGCGCGACGAGCCGCTTTGAGGCCGTATTTCTTACGTTCTTTCATACGTGGGTCGCGAGTCAGGAAACCTGCCGCTTTCAGCGCTGGGCGGTAAGCCTCGCTGTCTGCCTGGAGCAGTGCACGGGCAATACCATGGCGGATTGCACCTGCCTGGCCGGTGAAACCGCCGCCAGATACTGTGCATTCAATATCAAACTTGCCAGTGGTGCTGGTTGCTTCCAGCGGCTGGCGAACAATCAATTTCAGAGTTTCAAGCCCGAAATAGTTATCAATAGTACGGTTATTGATTTTAATTTCACCGCTACCGCCCGGGAAAAGACGAACCCTTGCAACAGAGGATTTTCTTCTGCCGGTACCGTAGAAATAAGCTTTCTTAGGCGTATACATTTAACTTTTTCCTCCTTACAAGTCTTACTTATCCCAAATTTCGGGCTTCTGGGCAGCATGGGTGTGTTCCGCGCCCTTGAAAATCTTCAAACGGGTTGCGGACTGGCGCCCGATGCTGTTTTTGGGCAGCATACCCTTGACAGCGAGCTGCATTGCCATTTCGGGGCGTTCAGACATCAGGGTGCGGTACTGCACTTCCTTGAGACCGCCAACCCAGCCAGTGTGATGGCGGTAATATTTTTGTTCCAGTTTTTTGCCAGTCAGCACAGCCTTATCCGCATTGATAATGATGACAAAATCACCGCCATCAACGTGTGGGGTAAATTCAGGCTTATGCTTGCCGCGCAGCAGCATAGCAGCAGTGGCGGCAGTACGGCCAAGCGGCTTACCAGCAGCATCCAGCACATACCATTTGCGCTGTACAGTTTCTGCTTTTGCCATAAAAGTAGACATGGTTTGCTTTCCTCCATTTATATACGATTCATTTTTTAACTTAAAGAAAATACTGAAAATAGCCAACAAGTAGCCAAAAACTGAAAAAGAAGCCGGTAATTCTTTTTCAGCCGATTTACAATCAAAGAAAGAAGACATTATCCTTTCGTTTAGATTTTTATTTTGGCTTATTTAAGCCTTACTTATTAAACCACACCATTTTTAGAATGTCAACAGGTTTTTTGCATATTTTTATCGACCCATATGAAAACTCTTTAATACTCTATTATACTCTTTTATTCTCTTGTTTTCTCACTTTCGATTTCAAAATTTGCATTTGCGGTTTTGCGTATTTTCTGATATAAATGCTGTATCAAGGCTTACCAAGGAGGTTTTTTTATCATGCAGAAACTGCTTTCACATATCCGCCGGGCGGTTGACCATTATCATATGATTGAAAATGGGGATAAAATCGCTGTTGGGATATCCGGCGGCAAAGATTCACTTGCATTACTGGCTGGGCTTGCGGAATTACGGCGATTTTATCCGAAAAAATTTGAATTAACAGCAATCACCCTGGAAATGGGCTATGATGAAATGGATTTTTCCGCGGTTGCGGAATTTTGCCGCCGGTTGTCGGTCGATTATATCCGCATCCCAACGCAAATCAAACAAATTGTGTTTGATATCCGCCAGGAGGAAAATCCTTGTTCTTTATGCGCAAAATTGCGTCGTGGGGCTTTGCATGAAGCCGTACTTGCCGCAGGATGCAAAACAGTTGCGCTTGGGCATCACTTTGATGATATTGTAGAAACTTATTTGTTATCCCTATTTTATGAAGGACGAATTTCCTGTTTCAAACCTGTAACCTATTTAGACCGAAAAGGCGTTACATTAATCCGTCCACTTTTATATGCGCCGGAAAATTATATCCGTTCTATTGCGCGGCGGTATTATTTGCCAGTAGTACACAATCCCTGCCCTGCCGATGGCCTCACCAAACGGGAAGATGTAAAAAAATTGCTGAAAGATTTAGAACATCAAGTTCCTGGGCTGCGTGACCGGATATTTGGTGCGATTCAGCGTTATCCATTGGATGGCTGGAAGCCTGACCGCACACGATACCGCTGATACAAATGTATCCCCGCCGCTTTGTGGCGGAAGTGAAGCTTTCTTTGCCGACTTTCTTTCTCGAAAGAAAGTCGGTTGATTTTTACTCATGAGTATGTTATACTGATTTCAGCAACTACTATATTTTTATCAGTAGTTCTGGAAAGGAGATCCATTCGATGAAACGGAAAAATTATCTGGCACGGCTATGCCGTGCGGCACGCTGGCGGCTCCCGCCTGAAGAAGCTGCCGAAATGATTGGCGATTATACCGAATTAACCGCCGGACGCTCAGATGAAGAATTGATACTCGATTTTGGTAAACCAAAAGATGCTGTGGATAAAGTGCGTATCCTTTATGCACCGCGAGAATTAAATTCTTGGCGGATTGTGTTTGGTGTGTTGTGCTTTCTCTTGTTGCTTTTTTATAAACAAATGATGATAGCCATCCCACACCTTGTCATCCCCTATGCTGATATATACCTATGCTGATATATACCTATTGCTTTTACCATCAGCTATACTACCAAATGTGTGGTTTTTATGGCATCGAAAGAAATGCACCCTTAAAACCCAGCCCTTGCTGTTGCCTTTTATGCTTTGATAAAAGCACGGATGTATGACCGCCGCTGGCGTGCATTATATATTCTTTGCGTATCTGCTGTGGCATTTTTTCTGATATATTATTTTTTCTTATGTTATCACTTTATTGGTTATGCAAACTATCAAATTGACATCTCACAAGCTGGATTTTATCAATTTTTGTTCGCTGAAAGTCCTGCTGTTTTAATTGGTATCCTAAGCACTTGTATTGCATTAATATAAACCCCTATCTATAGACAAGAGGATCGCTTATGAAAACTGAAACTTATTTGCACCGTCTGTCCCGTATGGCACATTGGCTGCTTTCCCCTGGCGAAGCTACAGAAGTGATTGACGATTATACCGAACTGCTTTCCACCAAAAACCGTTCTGACACAGACTTATACCGTGATTTTGGTACGCCATATCATGCCGTCCGGCTGGTATGCCCGCTAAAACCTTATTTGCATTGGCTGGCTGTTTTTATCGCATTAACCTTTTTGCTGCTGTTCCCGGTGATTTGGGTTGCCGGTTCTTTTTCCCTTACCAGTGATGTGTCATTTGTGATGACCATTCAGCTTGCAGCCGCTGAAATATTACTCCTCTGGTGGTTCCGAAAATATGGCGGTAAACAAAAATTCTCCTATGCTATCCCCATTATATTGGGCATTATCATGATAATTGGTTTCTGTGAAGCCGGTTTCTTATGGTACCTGCAAAAAATTATCCTTTCTGCCGCGCAGACACAGTCGTGTTTTTGGATCGGTTCTACCGTACATATTTCCTTAAAGATAATCGTTATCGTTTGTGGGATTTTAGGCATTTATGGACTCATCAATGCCCGGCTTCATGACCGCCGCTGGTGCGCTGTATACATTGTATCCTTTACCTTAACTGCATTGTGTATTACCGTATTGCAAATTTTAACTTCTATGAACCTGGAACCTGAAATTATTCGTATCTGGTCAAACACATTCCTATTTTTAGAAGGGCGTATCCTTGCCATTGGGCTGATCGGAACTGTGGTGGCATTATGCTGAAAAAAGATTTGCTTGAATTATGTTTGCTGCATCAGCTTCAAAAAAATGACCAGTATGGCTATGAACTTTTACATGGGCTGCATGATATTTTTCCAGATACACAGGAAAGTGCCATTTATGCACTATTGCGCGGTTTATGTAAAGATGGCTTCACAGAAAGTTATCAGGGCAGCCATTCCGGTGGCCCAACACGGAAATATTATACCTTAACCCATGCCGGATGTGAAAAATATCAACATCTCCTTGCACAATGGCATTCCCTGAAAAATGCGCTGGACAAACTCGGCATACCATGAATCATATCAAAAAAGCATTTGAGAAACTACACCTTTTCTCAAGTGCTTTTTTGACTTACCGGATAATTTACTTGTGCCAAGGGTGGAAATATGATATGATAGTGTGTACTATGGAATATTTTTTCGTATAAAGGAGTAACGTCGTGAAGGGACAAGACAAGATTAGAAACTTTTCTATTATCGCCCATATCGACCATGGCAAATCCACTTTGGCTGACCGGCTGCTGGAACAATGTGAAGCCGTTTCCCAACGTGAAATGGAAGAACAGCTTCTGGATAATATGGATTTGGAACGTGAACGCGGTATTACCATCAAAGCGCGTGCCGTGCGCATGGAATATCAGGCAGATGATGGCGAAACCTATCATATGAACTTAATTGATACCCCAGGGCATGTGGACTTTAACTATGAAGTATCCCGTTCGCTGGCGGCTTGTGAAGGCGCATTGCTGGTTGTGGATGCCGCCCAAGGCATTGAAGCACAAACCCTTGGCAATACCTATTTGGCCATTGATGCCGGTTTGGAAGTATTACCAGTCATCAACAAAATTGACCTGCCTGCCGCCGATGCGCCGCGGGTGAAACAAGAAATCGAAGATATCATCGGTGTACCTGCTGAGGATGCACCTGAAATTTCCGCAAAAGTCGGCATCAATATCCATGCTGTGCTGGAACATATTGTCGCAGATATCCCCGCGCCGCCCGGCGATGCGGACAAGCCATTGCGTGCCCTGATTTTTGACAGTCAATATGACCCTTATAAAGGTGTTATCGTTTATATGCGCCTGATGGATGGGCATATTGAACCCGGTATGAAAGTAAAAATGATGGCAACTGGCGCCGAATTCCAAGTCATCGAATGCGGTTATTTGCACCCTTTAGGGCTTGCCCCCCAAAAAGGACTTTATGCCGGTGAAGTCGGTTATTTTACCGCTTCTATCAAAACTGTTTCTGATACCCGGGTTGGCGATACTGTTACCGAAGCTGATAACCCAACCGATGATGCCCTGCCCGGCTATCGCCCGGCACAGCCTATGGTTTATTGCGGTATTTATACCGAAGATGGTTCTAAATACCCGGATTTGCGCGATGCGCTGGAAAAGTTGCAACTAAATGATGCCGCGTTATCCTTTGAACCGGAAAGCTCGGTTGCATTAGGGTTTGGATTCCGATGCGGCTTCCTTGGAATGCTGCATATGGAAATCATTCAGGAACGGTTAGAGCGTGAATTTGACCTTGATTTGGTCACAACCTTGCCTTCTGTGGTTTATGAAATCACCAAAACTGACGGCACAACGGTTTATTGTGACAACCCACATGATTATCCAGACCCAGCGCTAATCACTGAAGCGCGTGAACCTTTTGTAAAGGCATCCATCATTACACCACAGGAATTTGTCGGAAATATCATGCCAATGTGCCAAGACCGGCGCAGTGTATTTAAAGATATGGTTTATTTGGATTCGACACTGGTGGAGCTGCATTATGAAATGCCAATCAATGAAATTATTTATGATTTCTTTGATGCGCTGAAAGCGCGTACCAAAGGCTATGCCTCTTTAGACTATGAAATGGCAGATTACCGCAAAAGTGACCTTGTAAAAGTTGATATGCTGTTAAATGGCGATCAAGTAGATGCACTTTCGTTTATTGTCCATCGGGAAAAAGCCTATGGGCGCGCCCGCCGGATTTGTGAGAAACTAAAAGAAAATATCCCGCGTCAACTTTTTGAAGTGCCCATTCAGGCAGCCATTGGCGGCAAAGTCATTGCGCGTGAAACGGTAAAAGCGATGCGCAAAGATGTGCTGGCAAAATGTTATGGCGGTGATATCACTCGTAAGAAAAAGCTGCTTGAGAAACAAAAAGAAGGAAAAAAGAAAATGCGTTCTCTTGGTACAGTGCAAGTGCCGACAGAAGCGTTTATGGCGGTGCTCAAACTGGATGAAGAATAACCATCATAAAACATTGGGGTTATATCTGCA
>CAJUDU010000117.1 GCA_910584935.1 uncultured Butyricicoccus sp.
CCTTATGATGGCGGGATAAAAATGGTTTCTGGTGGATGTTTCTCTGTATCGCTATAATGCCACCATTCCTTTGCATACCCTTTGAACCCGCTGGTTTCCATTGCCTGTTCCAGTAAATGTGCATGGTTTGCCGCAAGTTCGGATACATCACGATAATCACGGTCTGCCGCCGCGGAAAAATCATCAAATCCAGAAGGCATTTCAACTGGCTGCCCATCCAGTGCAATCAAAGTGATATCCACAGTATCCCCACGGGTATGCCCTGAATAGCCATTTGCTGGGTTTGCAACATAATTCCCATCTGGATAGGCTGCCCAAAGGGTATCTTGTGCCTGCGCGGAGCGAAACGCATCCCAAATACAAATTCCATATCCTTGTGGGCGCAAGATTTCCTGCGCCTGCTTTAGTTTACAAACTGTACTATATCGCAGCCATGCGTCTGTATAATGATAAATCACACTGCCTGTGAAATTATTTTCTGTGGCATAACGCAAGTCCACAACAATATCTGGAATATAATCCTGCACCCGTACAAATTCCGTTGGGTCATCTGGCGGCACTGGCGGTGTTTCCGGCATTGCTGGTATGGGTTGCTGTTCTGCCTGCGGCACTTGCTCGGGTGTTTCTGGCGTGGATTGTGTTGCCTGCACAGGTTCAGAAATATCCGATACAGGGTCTTGCTGCTTACAGCCCGCAAGCAGCAGCAAAATACATAAAAACATCCGCTTTTTCATGGGCGATATCCCCCCTGCTGTTCATATGAATTAATTTTTTCATCCAACCGTTTAATGGATTGCTCCATTTCTGCCATACGTAGTTTTAACTGTTCCCGCTGATTTATCAGTAGTTCTTTCCGTGCTGCCATGGTGTCATCTCCCTGCTGATACAACCTGACATATTCTTTTAAAGTGTTAATCTGTACGCCAGCACTCCGCATACATTTCATCAGTTCTATCCACCGACAAGATTCCTCATCATAATCCCGTATGCCGCTTTTGGTTCGCGGTACAGGTGGAATTAACCCAATGCGTTCATAATAACGCAGCGTATCTACTGATAAATCATATTTTTTCCCAACTTCAGTAATCGTCATTGATTTTTCGCCTCTTTCCTATGATTATCCTATACCACAAAGGCGGCATGGGTCAAGCCTTTGTTTTTTGTCGTGTTATCGTATTTCTTACCGAAAGTTTGCTGGCACAATCTTGAATGCTCCCCGGATATATATTATAATAAAATTGGCACTGGTAAATCAGGGGGATGCCAGTCAGTAAAACCAAAAACGAGGAGGATAAAAGATACTTTTATGAAATCGAACAAAATCACCGCACTTTTAGGAGCAGCGGCACTGGTTATCAGTTTATGCCCAGCGCCTGCGCAGGCAGCCGCTGTCACGGTACAGCCGAAATACTTATACTCCGGCGCATCCCACAGCAAATATACCAATGAAGCTTTATACGCAGCGCCAATTGTTACGGATTTAGACAACAATGGTACGCCAGAAATTGTAAGCATTTCTTCCGCCATTACTGTGACCGATGCAGCAAGCGGACAAATCAAATGGCGTGTCAATTCAGGCAAAGACCGTTCCAGCGCCTATGAAACTGAACAGCATGGCAATCTTGGCGCGTCCTGGTGCAATGGCATTGTACAGGATATTGACAAAGATGGCTGGAAAGAAATTGTTTCTGTTCACTTAAACTGCATTTCTGTGCTTGATCCCAGCGGTTATTTCAAACCTGGCTGGCCCAAAAATGTACCGATTGAAGGTTCTTTGCGTTCAGTCGCCGTGGATGACTTAAACGGTGATGGCAAAGATGAAATCATTGTTGGCGCGGGTGTCGGTTCAGAAACCAGCGTTTGGGTATACGATTGCAGTGGCAATGTCATGCCTGGCTGGCCACAGTTATCCGGCGCAGCCCTTGACCAGGCGGAAAGCTATGGCGTGTTTGCCAATGGCATCGCAACTGGTGACATTGACGGTGACAACCTGCCGGAAATCATGGTGCCAACGGATAACGCCTGCATCCAGGCATACAATGTAGATGGTTCACTGGTGATGGCCAATGCGGAAGCCTTTGGCAATAGCAGTTGGGGTTCTATCCGTGCCTATGTTGATTATAATCACGAAAAAACCGTGGCAAGCCGCGGATGGGATGATATGCCCAGCGCTTCCCAGCCGCTGAATGAACGGTTATGTGCTGAATTTGGACATGCCGGTACAACCTTTACCGATGTTGACAACGACGGTAAAAAAGAACTGGTTGTTACTGGTATCGTCATTGACAAAGCAAATATCAGCAACGCCTGGTGGCTCAGCAGTGAATATATGACCGCTTACATTTTTAATGGTGACCGTACCCGTTACACCAATGCCGCCAAAGGATTTGACTGGACTGCTCCCCCGACAGGGCTTGGCGGACAACTCAAACATTCCACTGATTCTGTCGCTTCCTTTGTATTTTCCGAACCGGTTGCCGCTGATTTAGATGGCGATGGCGCAAAAGAAATCTTGTTTAATTCTTATGACGGCAAATTATATTGCTTTACACTTGACAAAAAACAGCGCGCTTATACCTTGCCCGCCACAACATCCACTGTTGCGGAATATGCAACCGAACCGGTTTGTAAGGATATCAACGGCGACGGTAAACTGGAAGTCATTTTTGCATCTTGGACAGATGGTCTTACCCAGGCAACCACTGATGCAGTTAGCGAAAATACAGGCGTCAATGGTTCCATTTATATTTTGGACAGCAATATGAACTTGATTTCCCGCACCCAATTGCCGCAAACTTATCCTGGATATGAAGGTTCTAATGCGCAGACCAACGGTTCCCGCGCAGCGCCAGCTGTTGAAGATATTGACGGCGACGGGCAATATGAAATCATCCTCAATACCACTTACCGTTCGGTATGTGTATATGATATTGTAGGTTCTACCACGCAGGATACGCCTTTTGCCGATTTAACCGGGCATTGGTCAAAGGATTCTGTTATGAACTGTGTGAAAAAAGGATATCTCAGCGGCACTTCCGCCACCTCTTTTTCGCCAAACGGCACTTTGACTCGTGCAATGGCAGCGTCTGTATTATACCGCATTGAAGGCCAGCCGGCTATCAGCCCATCCAGCAAATATACAGACATTGATACTTCCCAGTGGTATGCAAACGCCATGCTTTGGGCAATGGACAAAAAATTGCTTTCCGCTGATGGGGATAAATGCAATCCAAACAGCAATATTACCCGTGAAGAACTTGCTGTAATGATGTATCAATGCAAGGGTTCCCCCGCCTCACAGGGAACCTCCCTTAGCGCTTATACTGACGCAGCTTCTATATCCAGTTGGGCAGCCGATGCCATGAAATATTGTGTCAGCGCAAAAATCCTGCAAGGCGGCGATGGCAAACTGAATCCGTCCGGCAGTGCGACGCGGGCGGAATTTGCCGTGATGCTGACCCGCTATACGGCAAACTGATTCCGCGAAAAAAGTGTCCGCATAGGGCAAATTGCCAGCTCCCCCTCTAGCAAAGCCGCCCTATGCGGCATTTGTTTTATCCAAAAATGCCGCAGGCAAAACTGCCTGCGGCACTGGGAGAAGAAAAAGTGATTATCCGTAAACTTTTGTGATACATTCGCGGCAAAGGTCAGTCCATTTGCGGAAACGAGATGGGTCATTTTGAATGGTATGGGTGTCTTTAAGAATCATTTCAAACGCGGTGCCCTTGCCGTCCTGCAAAAGCTTCATGGTGTAATCCCGCATAAAGTCCTCATCCCAACCGGAGGTTACATAAGATGGGTTGGGTTTGCAGGAGAATACCGCACGCATCCCAATCTGATCACGCATAGACGCGACATCTGCCCATGGGGAAACCGAAATACGGCGGATATTCGGGATGGATAAAATATCCGGCAGTTTCTTTTCAAGGTTGTCACAGCAGCCATAAGCAGACAGCCCAAATTTAGAAAGCAGGCGTTTTTCATAATCAATCGCATATTCGCGGGTCATTTCCGGGGATACTGAAATAAACTCCTGTGATTCTGCAAATGCCCACAAATGTTTGAATGTCAGCGGTTCACCTGGCGCGGGAGCTGTGATATCATTGGTATAACCATACCCGCCGGAGCCATTATACTGACAGCCATTGTTCATATCGAGCAAGCCCATATCAAGCTGCTGCTGATACAATCCGAGATAGCCTTTTTCCAGGATTTCAAGCAGTTTGTGCATTTCTTCCGGATAATCATACAAGTCAAACAGCGCATTTTCATAACCACGGATTTTTGTATAGGTTTCCATCCAGAAGAATGGCAGATATGTTGTCCCTGTCCAATGTACATCCAAAATATCGCCCAAAAGCTCCTGATGGAGGGCAAGTTTACGTTTGGAGCCTTCTTCATCATAAATGACTTTCGGCGGTACGAGTTTATAAATCTGGTCGATATCCTCTAAATCTTCAATCAACGGATCAAATTCGGCAGCGGTTTCATCAAATTTAAAGCCTTTTTTCCATACACCCGGGATAGAAGAAATAGTTGGCACCATAACGCCTTCATTGGTAAACGCATTATGTGCAAGCGTGCCTTCCATCGTCCAGCCGGTGTCAGAGATGATCTTCAGGCAGTCCCAACGGGTCTCTGCTGGAACATCATCGTTAATCTGTTCCGCACGGAAAACGCGGGCACGGAGTGTCCATTCGATTTCACGCAGGATTTCATCTTCACAGACCAGTGTTTCCGGCGGGATCGCTTCGCGCCAAGCGCCTTCTGGTGAACAGTCAATCACTGGCTGATCGGTTTTTAGATCGTTATGCGCATACCACAGCTTGCGGCGCTCTTCCATAATGGGTTGGTTTGCAAGTTCAGCAAGACGCTTTGCCAGTTCGCGGATGACTGATTTTTCTTTCTCGTTATACATAGCCATTCTCCTTTTTTTGCAGCAATAATTTATTGATTTTGTTTTTATAGGACTTGATTTCGGTTGAATATAATTTATTTATCCTGCTTTTTAAAGCCGCGTTTTAGATGAAAGCAATCGCAGCAATCGATTGGTTTTATGCTGTTTTTGTTCTCTCTCTTTTTGTTGAATATAGTATAGCACGCAATAATATATTTCTGTTAGAATAAAACCTTATCAGAATTAGCACAAAACGCAATTATTTTATTGTGCTTTGTGCAAACTTTATAAATTCGTTTTTTGTATTTATGCTATCTGCTATAATTCATCAATCTTGCTTTTTTGAAAGGAGGGCTTTTCGCATGATTCCCGCACAGCCCAGGACGGTCATAGATTCATCTGGCATTACCCTTGAAACAGCCGAAATAGTACCAGGCGCTTCTATCCACGCATCAGCCAGCCCGCCGCATACCCATCCGTTTTATGAATTGGCACTTGCCATGCGCGGCAGCGCAATCTACCAATTCCGGCACCGGCGCATTGCTCTTGTGCCAGGCGATTTGCTGCTGCTTCCGCCAGAATTGCCACACCTTTGTCATCCACAAAATGATATACTGCTATATTTATGCCATTTTGAATCTTGGGCAGTGCCAGATAAAATACTATTGTCAGGCAGCCCCGAACCAGACGGCGCCGCACAGCAGCGCCTGCATATACTGGATGCTTTTTCCGAACTTCCCGACCAACAGACAGAAGAATGGCTGCATTTAAATAAGGCAGAATGCGAACATTTTCATGCACTTTTCCGCGCTCTGCTGATGGAGCAATCGGGTAGGAGGCAGGCGATTAGTTCACCTGCCGACCTCCCACACCACCG
>CAJUDU010000118.1 GCA_910584935.1 uncultured Butyricicoccus sp.
GATTAGTATACTGCTTTTCCTCCCCCTTGTCAACTCTTTTTTTCATTTTTCCGCAATTTTTTTATCCGCCGATAAAAGCCGCTCGTGCGTCCTCTATTCGTGCCAAGCAATCTATAAATAATTTCCATTCATCATCATGCAGGCAACACATTTCTTCACGCATAATACATTCTCCGCTGGTTTGCAGATATTCTGCGCCCTCTTCCACCTTTTGATGCCCTAAAAGCGGCACCCATATCATACGTTTCACTTCATTTCCCGGCATAAAATGCGGATTTTCGTCTAAATATGCCATAAAGACATAAACTTGCTCATCATCAAAGCCGCCATCCGGGCGGGAATATTTCTGCTCCACAGTTCCAACATCTATGACTTGCATTTCTGTCAAATGCAGCCCAATTTCCTCTCTTACTTCCCGCAATACACCTTCTAATGGCGTTTCCCCAGGATCAAGATGCCCAGTTGCAGCCAAATCATACAATCCCGGATAGAGTGGGCGATCATCTGCGCGTTGCTGAAGCCAATGTCCCAACATACCGTTTTGTTTTTGTACCAGCCATAAATGTGCCACATGGTGTCGCAGTCCACAGCGATGCACCAACGCACGCGGCATAATGCCTGCAAACTTTTCATTCGCATCATAAATCTCCAGTTGTTCCCCTTCTTTCATCTGATTCACCAGCATTTGTTTTTTTGCACGCGGCATTTTTTTAATCGCGGCTTCCCGCTTGAGTGCTTCGCTTTTATCTGACAGTGCTTCGCAGTAAACAAGCTGTACCGGCCGCCGCGCATGGGTATATTTTGCGCCAGACCCGCGGTTATGTGCTGCAAGGCGTGCTGTCAGATCAGTCGTCCAACCAGTATAATACGTATCATCCGCGCATCGGAGCATATAAATATATGGCATAATTTTGTTTCTCCTTTATTCAGACACACAAAAGGGCTTCACACACGAACCGGTGAAGCCCTTAGAAATTATATTCAGTTTTCATATATCAGCCTTCTTCACTGTGGATTTTTGCGAACAACTCAATAAAAAGGAGGTGGAATCAAACCATTCGCCGAAAACCGCCTGTGATTGGCATCCATACCATTTCAGGAACACTCCCGTTTCCTGTTATTTTCCCGTTGTGCAAACCCGTCATCGTATACCGGCACCAAATAACTCATCTTTGGCTGCGCAAGCGGCAAATGCTTCATACCCATCGGTATGCCCATCGGCCAGCAGTTGTAAGCAGGTTTACCGTTGTCGTTTCAGCCAACACGCTACACGGCAACAACAGCGAGCCCACACGGGAAATATGAACTTTCACTTACCATTGGACTCACCTCTTTCAATCAGATTTCTGGAAAGCTGCTTATATATGAAGCTTTTCAGCTGTTCTCTTTGATGTATTTATGATACCATCTGCGCAGGCATTCGTCAATAGTTTCCTTGCGTTTAGAGTGTACAAAAATCAATGCAATTTTCTATACATTTCCCCCTTTCTATCATTTTCCGATTCTGTTATAATGAAAGTGTATGATGTTTTTTTCAATTCCATCAGGAGGGGACTTATGAAAAATTTCAGTTATTATATGCCGTCCCGCATTTTCTTTGGTGCGGGCAGTGTCAAAAAATTATCCCGTGCCAAGTTACCAGCAGGCAAAGGGCTTATTATCACTGGCGGCACATCCACCCGTCGTTTGGGTTATGTGGACAAAGTTGCTGCGGTTTTAGCCGAAGGCGGTCATGAAACCATTGTTTACAGCGATGTGCAGCCCAACCCTACGATTGAAGGCGTGCGCGAATGCGCCGCACTGGCGCGGCAGCAGGATTGTACCTTTGTTGTTGGTTTAGGCGGCGGCTCATCCATTGACACAGCAAAAGCGGTTGCTGTCATGGCAACCAACGATGGCGACTGGTGGGATTATGTTTATGGCGGCAGCGGCAAAGCGCAGAAAGTCAAGAATCCGCCATTACCCATTGTCGCGGTGACAACCACCGCAGGCACAGGCACAGAAGCTGACCCTTGGACAGTAATCACCAATGGTGATGAAAAAATTGGTGCCGGCGGCGACCACACGTTTCCATCAATTTCTATCGTAGACCCGGATTTCATGATGACTGTTCCGTCTAAGCTGACTGCCTATCAAGGATTTGATGCTTTATTTCATGCGTGTGAAGGATATATTGCAACGATTGCCAGCCCAATGTCTGAAATGTTTTCGCTCAAAGCCATTTCATTAATCGGCAAAAGCCTAGTTCGTGCCGTACAAGATGGCACAGACAAAGAAGCACGTGCCGATGTCGCATTAGCCAACACATTAGCAGGCTTTGTAGAAACCATGTCATCCTGCACATCAGAACACGCGATAGCCCATGCACTTTCCGCCTGTCACCCAAAACTGGAGCATGGCGCGGCATTGATTGCGATTTCAGTGGAATATTATAAAATGTTCACAGATGCGTGTGCCGAAAAGCTGGTTGATATGGCGCGTGCATTGGGCAACCCAAATGCCGAAAAGCCAGAGGATTTTATCCACATCTTATATGAAATGCAAAAAGCCTGCCAAGTTGACGCATTGCAGCTCAGCAGTTATGGGCTAACCGAAAATCGGTTTGGCGAATATGTTGACAATGCCTTTGCAACCATGGGGCACTTGTTCAAATACGATGCACGAGAACTTTCTCATGATGATGTCATTGGCATCTTAACCCGCAGTTTCCGATAAAACTGGGTTTTATTTTCATTTCAAATATAAAGAAGGCAACGATTATTATGAAACATATCTTGTTAATCGCAACCGGCGGTACCATTGCCTGCCGTGAAACCGGACGCGGACTTGCGCCCTCGCTAACCGGCGAAGAACTTTTGGAATTTCTGCCTGAAATTCGCAAAATATGCCGTGTATTTGTCAAAAACCCATTTAGTGTAGACTCCACGGACATTACCACAAACCAGCGCCGCCATTTGGCGTCCATGGTTTGGGAAAACTATGACCGTTATGATGGGTTTGTAATTGCGCATGGCACAGATTCCCTGTCTTACACTGCCGCGCTGTTATACCATATGCTGCGCAATCTGAATAAACCTGTGATTATCACAGGTTCCCAGCGTCCAATGGGCGAACCTGGTTCTGATGCCGAACGCAATATGCTGGATTCTTTCCGTGTTGCCTGTTCCGGCTGGACAGGCGTTGCCGCTGTGCTGCATGGACAAATTATTCGCGGCAACCATGTTGTAAAAGTGCATTCTAAAAATATGAACTCATTCCGTTCCATTAATGCCCCGCTTGCGGGCACCATCCGCGATGATGGCAAAGTTATGTTAAACATTCCGCCGATGCTTGGCGGCGAACCACGTTTTGTCGATGTTGTCAGCTCAAGTTTTGTGGTACTGAAACTTGTGCCAGACTTTGACCCATCCATCATTGATTTCCTGCAAAAATACGATAAAGTTATTTTAGAGGGCTATGGTGCAGGCGGCGTACCAATTCGCTTGGAAAAAGTGGTGCAAAAGCTGATTATGTCGGGCACAAAGGTTTATATCACCACCCAATGCTTGGAAGGCGATGTGAACCTGCATAAATATGAAGTTGGGCGGCGTGCAGAAGCCATGGGCGCGGTAGCGCTTGGGCATCGTACCATTGAAGACGCGATTGCAGCTATCCAATGCGGCGAAATCTAAAAAATCGCAAAAAAGCAAAACTCCTGTCATTTCGTGGCAGGAGTTTTTTCATCCCATCAATCATCGGTAAAAAATTTTTCCACGGGCACATCCAGCTTGTCCGCAATGGTAAACAGCGTATTCAAAGATACTCCTTTCACTTTTGCGCCATTGTTCGCTTCAATTTGACTGACAAAAGACCAGCTTTTTCCTATCAGTTCTGCAAACTGTTCTTGTGTGTACCCTCTCCTTTTTCGATAATATGCGATTTTCAGCCCTAAAACCTGATATCTTTCGCGAAATTCTTCACTCATCATATCACCTCCACCACTAACAATAGCCGAGATGAAATTTAATTATTACAGGCTTATAGAATATAATTATTTACTTTCAGCGAGTATAATGATATACTTGAAGAAAAGGAGAATAACTTTGATGGTTTAAGCAATATATATTGATTTGTGCTTAAAATAAAAACCCTTCCTTGCAGACTGTCAGGGAAGGGTTTTCCATATATACTTTTATCACATCAGCGGTGCAAACAGCCGCAAAACAGATGCTAAAATAGAAGAAGCCCACGGCACATGGCGGAACCATTCTTCATCAATTTCCCGTGAAAGCGCAAGGGTATCCAGCATATCCTGTTTGATTTCACGGATCACCTTACCGCCATACAACACGGTACCGCATTCAAAATGCAGGAAAAACGACCGGAAATCCATATTAATCGTGCCCACAACACCAACATCATCATCAGATACAATCATTTTTGCATGAAGAAAACCCGGCGTATATTCATAAATACGCACACCCATGCGTGTTAATTGCTGATAAAACGAACGGGTCAGCAAATACACATACCGCTTATCTGGGATACCAGGTGTAATAATGCGCACATCCACGCCGCTTTGTGCCGCAGTTGTCAGCGCGGTAATCATTTCATTATCCAGCACCAGATATGGTGTTGTGATATATACATAATCCCGTGCATTGTTGATAATCTGCATATAAACCGTTTCACCAACATTCACATCATCCAGCGGCGTATCACCAAAAGACTGTACATAGCCATCCCCTGGGCGGGTTGCCGTTGGATGATATTGCAAATGGTCTGTTGCAGCCGATCCCACTGCATATTCCCACAATTCCAGGAAAATCTCTGTCATATTGGCAACGCCAGCGCCGCGCAGTTCCACCCCAGTATCTTTCCAATGTCCATAAGGCGAAACGCGGTTAATATATTCATCTGCAATATTGGCGCCCCCCATATAACCAACATTGCCGTCAATGACTGTAATTTTCCGGTGGTCACGATAATTCAAATAGGTATTCAGTGTTGGGATAAAACGGTTAAATTGCACCGTGCGAATGCCCAACGACCGTAAATATTTATCATATCCAGCGGGAAGTTTAGACATACAGCCTGCGTCATCATACATCACCCGCACTTCCACGCCAGCCCGCACCCGGTCAGCAAGGATATCTAAAATCGGCTGCCACATCTGCCCTGGCTCTATGATGAAATATTCCATAAAAATAAATCGTTGTGCTTTTTTCAGTTGTTCACACATCGCGGTAAACTGCTGCTCCATCATAGGGAAATATCTTGTCGCAGTTTCGCCCCATGCCGGCATACCTGTAATCGATTGGATATAGCTTGTCCGCCGGGTATGCCGCGGCATGGCAGCAATCAAGCGGCTGGCTGCTGGTTTTACCATATCCTGCGAAAAATCCGGTTGTGGCGCTGTGAATTTATGCCCTACCCGTGCACGGTTAAAGGGGGTATTGCCCCATGCCAAATAAAAAATCCCGCCAAATAGTGGAAAAATTAAAATCAACACAATCCATGGAATTTTATAAGATGGGTTATCATATTTACGAATCAGCCAAATGATAATCACGGCTGATAAAATATTGAATAAATTAGACACCCATGGGATATGGTCTATCAGCGTGCCCAGCCCCCAGATTACCAAAATCGCTTGTATTAAAATCAGCAGTGCGCCCATGATACGGCGGTCACCAAGTATTTTGCCGAAATATCTTTTCATATTTTTCCTCCAAAGGGTAAAAGCCA
>CAJUDU010000119.1 GCA_910584935.1 uncultured Butyricicoccus sp.
CGGTGGTGTGGGAGGTCGGCAGGTGAACTAATCGCCTGCCTCCTACCCGATTGCTTTTGCCTGCTGGGAGGATTTTTCCGGCTGAATATCATAAAATTCTGCAGAAGACTCCTCCAATGCTTGGAAAAATTCCGGAGATTCCTCCGGTTTGGTCAGCAGACTGACAATGACCATTGCAGCCGTAGAACCCAGCATACCGATTGCGCCATACCAAGTGCCACCAATATTCCAAACGAAATACGTCATTAGCACAAGGATTGTCCCAACAATTGCGGCAATCACCGCTGCCTGTTTGGTTGCGCGCTTCCAATAGATTGCGCACACCAGAATCGGGAACAATGGCATGACAATAGCAATGGCAAACATAATTAGGGTAAAGATAAGCTGTGGTGGGTGCAGCGCAAGTACAACACTTAGTCCACCAATCACTGCGATTGTCAAACGGACAACCAGCATTTTTTTCTTTTCAGATAGTTCAATGCCAAGCGTCCGGTGCAGGATATCTTCATAGACAATGGAGCTGGAAACCAACAGGAAAGAATCCGCAGTTGAAATACCTACCGCGCTTGCACCAATCAGAAAAGCCAGCATCAGGACAGTTGCCAGTGTTGGATGGATTGACTGAATCACATTTTGAATCATATAGGGGATAATCAGTTCGGTATCGCCCTGTGAAAGCCCAGGCAGTAAAGCAATGCCAACCAAACCAATCAGCATGGTACCTGTCCACACAAACCCTTGCAGAATAGGGGTTAATACCATAAGCTTGCGCTGTGTGTGCATATCCTTGCCGGAATAGCCCGAACGCACAAACACATGGGGCAGCATAATCGTCCAGCCGATGGCACAGGACAATGGATAGCCAAGCCGTGCGCCATATGGCACCCAGCCATCTGGACCTGGGTATGAAAGCCATGCGCTGCTGTTTTGTTGGATAGCATGGAATGCGTTTTTCAGCGAGCCATTAAAGCCAATGCCAAGACAGGCACATGCAATGATCCATAGCAGCGAAATAAAGATTAAACCTTGTATGGTATCTGTCATGGCAACCGATTTCATGCCGCCCAGCATGACATAAATGGTAATGACAATGCCGACAATTAAGATAACAGCGCGGTAATTCATTTGCCCACCGGTTGCAACCCCAGTGGCTTGTCCAATCGAAATCAGGACAGAGGCAATATAGGGGAAGGAGGACGCCAAAAAAACCAGCGCCAAAATCACCCGCAACAAAGGACTTTTGAACCGGTCATCATAAAAATCAGCCGGGGTTGTATAACCGCGCATATGGTTGAGCAGCCATACTTTATTCATGGTGAAATGGGCAATAATCGGGAATAAGGCGATATAACTAAACTCAGACACCCAATAGCCAAGACCGCCGCGATAGTATCCGCCGGGGCCGGCAAAAAATACCCAGGTACTCATTAGTGACGCTAAATAAGTCATCACAAGCATAGGCCAGCTGATGGAACCGCCTGCTGTTAAAAAACTGCGGGCATTTGGGTTTTGCCCTTTCCAGCGTTCATAGGCAGCAATTGCAAGCAAAAAAAGCAAGTACGCTGCAAAAGTAATCCAAATTGTGCGTTGCTGCAACATATATATTTTTCTCCCTTATTTTTTTAGGCGGTATTGCCGAAAGATTTTGAATAACCCAGCATAAATGCTAACCCACAATGGCAGCACGGTCAGCAAAGCATGGATTACCAGCCCGCGGGCATCATGATAACCAGGGATACCAGGCAGATTGTAGAGGACAAAGAAAAATAAGACGGCAGCCAGCCATATTTTCTCCGCACGTGTAATTTTCATAAAAACTCTCCTTAACTTGTATGCCGCTGCACTTCGGCAACAGCAGTATCCAATGCTTGCTGTATCGCCTGCAGCGTTTCTTTTGTATGTTCCATGCGCACAGGGGAGGCGCATAGGGCATCATATTTTTGCCGTATACGGGTTTCCATAGTGGGGCAGCCCGCTGCTTTCCATGCGGGCACACCCGTGCGGCTGAATAACGGCGGACGGGTGATTTCCGTATAATGGCGGAGTGTATGTTCGGTCATAATAAACCCATCTTCCAGTTCTTCCGGGTCGCCAAACAGTTCATCAATATCCATTGTTTCATCATCGACAATCAACCCACGGCGCAGACGCTGCGCAATGCCAAAGATTTCATTATCTGCAATCAGGGTGAGCGGGCATAATGTCTTTGCGGTTTCGATTTGCCCAGCGCCGCCCAGCACAGATGCACCAGAAAGTGCTAACATATGAATCAGTGATGTGCGTTCAATTAGGTTTTGCCCATCCAGCACAAGGCTGTCTGTGCCAGTTGCATAAGTATGCGCGGGAATGCCATACCCCTCTTCAAAAAACTGCATACATAATAACCGGCAAAGTGTGGTTTCTGGTGCGGACTGCAACGTGTATGTTGTCTTCATATCCATGGAGAAGGGCAGGGGAGTAGCAATGACGGGAAGTCCAGGATGCAATAGCTGTAAAATCACAATTTGCGCCAGCACTTCTGCACAGCAGACAAGGGCTGTGCCCTGTGGGGTAACTGGTGTATTTGCCCCTGCGGTTGGCAGCGAACAAGGCTGCACAGGGATGCCGGTTTGTGCGCAGCAATATAAAATTTCCGCATCCATATGCTTAAAAGTAAGCAGTGGCACACTGCATGAAATAAAGCTGACAAATGGTTTTTCATGGAGCTTGTCCAGCCCGCCAGCGGCAGCAGCGGCAAGGGAAATCAATCCATGGACATTGCAGGTTTCATATGGTTGAATCCAAATATGTTTCCGACTTACTTTCAGCGCTTTTTCAAGTGCATAGAGGTCTACGGCTTCTGGGACGCCGTCTTCATCGGCAATCACGGAAGGCAATGCACAAAAATCAATATTTTCCAGCGCATTGATGAGCGCAAACCACTGTTCTGCTTCGGATAACTGGACAGGATGCACATTGCCAGTTACCGTGCGGAAATTCGGCGCGCCAGTATTGGAACGGGTATAAAACCCGCCTTGTGGGTGTGGAAAAACCAAATCGTGTTCACCAGAAGGGGAATAAAGGATAAATTGGCGCGGGGCAGCTTCTACCGCACTGGCGATCAGTTTGCGCGGGAAAAATACCTGATGACCTTCTAAGCGGCAGCCTTTGCTGCGCAGGGCTTCGCATAAAAGCGGGTGGTGGATGGTGACGCCGCGCTTTTCGAGCAATTCTTCAGCGCGGTTTTTCATATGGAGCAAAGACGTTTCGTCCATCATTGATGTTTTTAACATGGGTATCCCTTTCTCTCTTAAATATCCCTGTAATCATACACCATAGCTTGTCATGTGTCAAGACATATATTTATTTTACACAAGAAAACGAAAAAAGCTTCCCTAGAAAGAAAGGGAAGCTTTTGTAACACAGTAAAGGTCAAGGTAGGCTTTTGGATTTATAACTGTCTGCAATAATGACGAGTTCATCCGAGTCATGCAAATAGCGCAGGATTTGCCCCTTGGAGATTTGCGTCAGATTGCGGGGCGAGGCATCTTCCTCTCCAAAACATTCCTGCTCCATCTCAAACGAAAGGGAGGTAACAAAAATATCTTTATCGCCATAAGGAGATTTGGTTTGATAAATCCCTTCTTCAATTTCCAGAAAACCAGACCCCGTATATTTTTCTGGTGTGTAGTTTTTGAAATTTTTCATCGTGCGCTCCCTTTCCGGTTCATGATAAAACAACACCTGCTGAAAAGCGGCAGCTCTCAGCAGGTATTTGTCATTTGACCTATATGGCGCGGTTGCCTTTATCACGTGCAATCAGCAGCCGGAGCGCTTCTACCGCTGTAATGACACCACGTTCTGCGGCATCTGGGGCAATGGTGTCCGCAGCATCATTATCCGCGTTCCAAATCACATTCAGCACAGCGCCGCAGCGCACACCCAATACAGCAGAAACGGTAAATAATGCAGCAGCTTCCATTTCACTGGTTAATGCGCCGCCAGCTTTCCACGCTTTCCATTTAGCAAGCAGTTCTTCTGAAATTGCCTGCTGATGTGGGCGGAGTTCACCATAAAAACTATCTTTGGATTGGATAACACCGGTATGGTACCGATATCCCAACTGTTCTGCGGCATCGCGCAAAGCAAGCACAACATCAAAATTTGCCGCCGCAGGAAATTCAATTGGCAGATATTCACGGCTGGTGCCTTCCTGCCGGATGGCAGCAGTAGCAATACAAATATCACCAGCCAGCACATGGTCTTGCATCCCGCCGGAGGTACCAACACGAATAAAGGTATCCGCGCCGCATTCAACCAGTTCTTCCAGCGCAATTGCGGCGGACGGACCACCAATACCAGTGGAACATACGCCAGCTTGTACCCCATTGAGCATACCAGTATAGAGGGTATATTCACGGTTTGAAGCCAGCAAACGCGGTTTTTCAAAACGGTTTGCAATTTTTTCACACCGTCCGGGGTCGCCGGGCAGGATGACATAACGCCCAATTTCACCTTTTGTAATTTGGATATGCATTTGTTTTCCGTCAATTAACATGGAACATCCTCCCTTTCAACCAGCCGGATATTTTTTTCTGCTTTGCTGCGTGGAATCATCACTTCGCGTCCGCAGCCACAACAGCGAAGCCGGAAATCCATCCCAACCCGCAACACCAGCCATTGCTTATTGCCACAGGGATGCGCTTTTTTCATAGTCAGCTTATCACCTAAACGAATATCCATTGCATACCTCCTGAAATGGTTTAATCGCAAGGCATAGCCGGGGGAAACATAGAGAAAACCCCTCCGGGCGGCCAGGATAAATACGGCAGCATTTTTTCTTACTGTTCATTATAACGGATATGCATTATCCTGTCAAGCAGCATCTAAATCGGTTATTTATGGTATAATTTTTTGGTTTGGTGTACTGGGGAGCAGGTCAAGTTCATGCCAAGCTTATGGAATACACCATCATCCACCTGTGCTAAAATGACAGAGGAATGCACTTCACAACCCTTTAGGTTTGCAAGCTGTTGGATTGCCAAATCTGCGGCGGGGTTGGTTGCAGCCGAAATAGATAAAGCAATTAGCACTTCATCCGTATGCAGCCGAGGATTGTGGTTGCCAAGTCCATGAGTTTTTAGGCGCTGGATTGGTTCAATAATCAGCGGCGGCAGCAAATGCAGTTCATCAGGCAAGCCAGCCAAATGCTTTAAAGCATTCAGCAGAGCAGCAGCAGATGCGCCAAGCAGGGAAGACGTTTTACCAGTGATAATTTCGCCATCTTCAAGCTGGATTGCGGCAGCAGGGTTGCCGGTTTGTTCTGCCAGCGTTTCCGCAGTGGCAACAATCGGGCGGCTGTCCTGGGAAATTTTTGCCTGGTTCATCAGCAGTTCAATTTTATGGACGCCATTTTCCTCAGCACGGCCCATGCGTACATCACAGCGCGCTTGAAAATAACGGCGGATAATCTCCTGACAGGAAGCTTCCC
>CAJUDU010000120.1 GCA_910584935.1 uncultured Butyricicoccus sp.
GGCGGGAATCAAAACCAACACATGATTGCTTAAAGCAAAATGGGTTGGAGCTGTTTGCCACCCAATGCAGCCGTAATGGTTTCCGGAATGCGTTCCATATCTGCAACCAATGAACGTGGTTTTGCAGAAGGGGCATCTTGACCAAAGGGAACAAAATAATAATGCCGTCGGTTAAGTAATATCCCAATATTTTCAGCAGAGCCAGATAAACCATCATTGGTCGATATCGCAAGAATAACGGGTGCTTCCCGTCGTAAGTGACTTTTGACGGCCATTGCAACCGGGGTATCAATGACAGAATGAGTAAGTTTTGCAAGTGTATTGCCTGTACAGGGAGCAACAACTAAAATGTCAAACATTGCTTTAGGTCCAATGGGTTCAGCGGCTTGTATGGTATCAATCGCAGGTGTACCGCATAATGATTCCAGACGGTTACGGAAATTGGCTGCTGCTCCAAAACGGGTGTCCATCATAGCAGCATTGCTGGATAGGATAGGGGTTATTTCGTATTGTTTGGATGCTGACATGGTTTCCAGCACAGAAAGCACACGGGCAAACGTGCAAAAAGACCCTGTTAAGGCAAATCCCAAACGGATTGGCGGTGTCATAAAATTTCTTCCTCCTGTAAAATAGAGTAAACTGTGTCCCGGATTGCACGCGCCGCTGATACGGGTGCAACTTTGCCTGGCAGGGATAATGCCCAGATGGCGTGCCGTCCAAGTTCGCTTGCTGCTGTGAAATCCACCCCGGCGGGTGAGAAAATCAGGCAGGGCAAATGGTATATTGGACAGAATAGCTAGAATATATTAGAAGGGAAGGAGGGATGCAAAAATGAAGGCATCTGAGAATATTGTATGGGCGTTTTGTGAAGATGGGCAGCCATTAGAGGTATTATTAGTTGATTTGATTCGGAAACATTTACAGCAGGAGAAATAATGGGTATGCCGAAGATTGGGTTATATTTGCGGTTATCTCGCGAGGATGAAGCAGGGCGGGAATCCCAAAGCATCGAAAGCCAGCGGATGATATTACAGCATTTTTTGGCGGAGCATGGATGGCAGGCACATGAAGTTTATGTAGATGATGGGTGGAGCGGAGTACAGTTTGACCGTCCAGCATTCCAAAGGATGCTGCGAGATATTGAAGCAGGGAAAATTAATGTTGTAATAACAAAGGATTTATCCCGTTTGGGACGGAATTATGCGCGGGTTGGGGAATTGTTGGAAGAATATTTTCCAGCGCATGGGGTGCGATATTTATCCGCAAGTGAAGGGTATGATTCCGGGCAGGCAGGCGGCGCAGGGGAGTTTGCGCCATTTATTTCTATTTTCAATGATATGTATGCGCGCGATATTTCGCGTAAAGTCCGTGCCGCGTTAGATGCCCGGAAACAACAAGGGAAGTTTATCGGGGCGCAGCCGCCATTTGGATATTTGCGTGATGCCGCGCAAAAAGGCAAATTGATACCAGATCCACATACCGCAGAGGATGTTCGGTTGATTTTCCGGCTGTATTTGGAAAGTGGATCGATAAGCGGTACAGCACAGCAATTAACCGCGCGCGGTATTTTGCCGCCAGCCTGCCGCAAAGGGTTGCCAAACCACAGCAAAACCTGGAGCGCCCAAACGGTACGCCGTATTTTAGAAAACCCGACATATGCAGGACATTTGACCCAAGGCAGGGTTCGTATTTTGAGTTATAAAGTCCGGCGGCGCATTGCGTTGCCGCCAGAAGATTGGTACATTGTTCGGGATACCCATGAACCGATTGTCAACGAAGCGGATTTTTTATATGCACAGCAGTTGTTAAAAACCCGTAGTTATCATAAGCAAAATATGCCGCCGCATTGCCTGACAGGGTTAGCTTTTTGTGGGGATTGCGGCGCGCCAATGGTACATATGCGGGAAAAGGATCGGATTTATTTGATATGTCGGAATTACCGCCGGGGGAATGGCTGTACATCCCATCGGATACGGGAAGATACCGTTTTGGCAGCAATCACAGATTCTTTGCGGCAGATTGTGCAAAAGGTACCGCTTGAAACAGCCCTGCTGCAAACTATGGCAGCAGAAAACAGTAAAACGTTGTCACAGCAAATATCCCGCGCTAAAATGCGGGAGAAAAATGATGAACAGACATTATTGCAAATATATATGGATTATGCGGCAGGGAAGTTATGTGAGCAAGAATATATAGCACTTTCTATGGGAGTTAAGGCGTCATGGCGGCAAGTAAGGGAGGAAATCACGCAACTAACCCAGGCGCAAAGTCAAACTACAGCACAAAATAGCCATCGCATACAGGATATCCTGGCATTTCATACATTGGAACGCACCGATGCGGTTCTGTTAATCAAGCAAATTCTGATTCAGCAAGGGCATGGTATCGAAATTCAGTTCCGCTTCCCGCAGCGCTAACCTAAAAAGGCAGTGGACGATATCGCCACTGCCTTTTATATTTGGGTTATAAACCTATTTCTTTTTTGAGCCGTTCCAGTTCATCATCCACAGCGGTACTGCCGCCGGAAGCATATTTATCCGCCAATGCGGCGGCTTCATCAGCTGGTTGGGCATTCAGTTCCGCCATAGCGTTTGCACTGTCCAGCATATGTTCTGCTTTAGCTTCCATTCGGTCAAAGGCACTCATTGCGCCAGCAGCCCGCCCGGATGCTGATGTCACTTCATTTAACTTCTGTTGAGTTTTGGCGACCGCTAATTTTGCCTTAATTGCTTGCCGCCGTCCATTTAATTCATTGATATCGCTGACTAGTTTATCATGCATTTGCCGCATTTTTGTGGCGTTTTCATGTGCTGCTGCATAAGTTGCCTGCAACCCTTCTGCTTTGGTTTCAAGCGATTGTTTTTTCGCAAGAAATACCCGTGCGTCATTTTCATTGCCAGCGAGCAAAGCTTTTTTGGCAAGGTCGCCATATTTGGCGATTTCCGCCGCGTTTTCATCCACAAGCCGTTTGCTGCGGCTTTCCTCCGCCATAACGCCTGCGGTTTCTTTTTTAACCTGAGCAAGACTTTCTGTCAAGTCACGCAGGTATTGGTCAATCATTTTTGCCGGGTCTTCTGCTTTGTCCAGCAAAGCATTGATATTTGCTTTGATAATGTCATTAAACCGGGAAAGAATACCCATTTTTATGCCCTCCAATGTAAAAATTAGTCTTTGTCCTGATATCGTTTTGCACGTTCTTCCACATCTGCGTCATCAAAGCTTTCCAGCGGCGTGCGCAGGATTTCTTCCAGCTGTTCTGCTTCACGGTTGCGTTGTGCTTTGGCACGTTTCCACCAGGAAAACAGCACAAGAACCAATAATAACAGCACAATGCCGCCGATAACAAATGGCACAGGCGAACGGGTAACCGCCATAATCCGGTCAGCTGTATCACGAAATACGTAACTGAAAAATTGTTCATCATCAATATCCTGGGTGTAATACCGGCCAATATATCCGGAAAGAATGCTGATTGCTTCATCATCCAGCACACTTTCCGCTGCGTCACCAATATGGTATCCACAGTTATATGCACCATTTGCTTCTTGGAAAACAAGCAGGAAATGGGCTTCATCTGTGAATAACTGGTTGTAAGTGGCGCGGGCAAAGCTGGAAAGCTGCTCAATCGTGGGACTGTAATTCCCGTTTATATTATCTACAATATAAAGATAGGGCTGGATACCGGTTTTTTGATAAAAATGCTTTAGCCCTGCGGTTAATTCACTGCGGTTTGTAATCCAGCCGAGTTCATCAGTATAATAATCGGTTTGCTGCGCCATGCCAGCCGGAAGAGCTTCACGGTGGGCAGTAGAAGCAGGGATATTGCTGCCAGTGCCGAGATTGCCTGCGACTGCACTAAATGCTAACGCAATCACGACAACAACAATTAAAATGACAGCAGTTGTCGCAGAAAACGGGCTGGTAATGGCGGCATTGCCATAGCTGCCGCCGCTGCGATACCGGCGATATCCGGGCTGATAACCCGGCGAATGGTGCGGATAGCTGTTTCTTGTCTGCCGTGATGCGCTGCCGCGCCCACTGCGCCCGCCGCCGGAAAAACCACCGCTGCGCCCACCGCTGGAAAATCCTCCACTGCGTCCGCTGCTGCGCCCACCAGAGCTTCGCCCTGCACGTCCCATATAAAAACCCCTTTCCGGTTCCAAAAGTCAAGTTGTCACTCGCTCATATTATACCATATCGGCGGATGGTTTTTAAGGGTAAATTCAATCATTTCAAAAAAAAGAATCCCTTTCGGCAGTGAACTGCTGAAAGGGAGAATTTTTGTATGAAAAAAAGAATTAGGGCAGAGGGGTTAGTATTGCATTATGCCTGTTCGATTTCGGCATAAACGCCATAAATATAAGGGGTTTCGGTATCGGAATCGTCCAAAACCCTGCCAGTTGGCTGAGGGCCAAGCAAATCATTTTCGCTATAAACGACTTCCAATTTGCCTGTGCGCAAGGTTAAGGTTTGGGTTTGGGATGTGCCATCGGTAAAGGTGACGGTGACAGTCAGTTTTGCGTCCCTGAAAAAGTCAACACGTCTATGCCAATCTTTTTGCAGGTCATCGCTTTCTGCTGTAAGTTCTTCTTCGGTCTGCGGCGGCGCCCAAAAACCAAAGTTAAGGTCAGGGTTATAGCCTTCTGTAAAGCCATTTTCCAGGACATATGCCAGCGTTGCGGTATAAATGGTTGGGTCATCATTGTTGTCATCCATATTTGCATAGGCAGAGCTGCCAAGCGCCACATAATCAGCGCCTTGAATACGCGGGTCGGTTTCCTCATAGAAACCAGGCATATCCGCATCGGTCAGACCGGTTATCTGAGTTTGGCGGTATAATTTGCCTTTATCAATGGAAGCGCTGACAGACTTAATATCATCGCCAGTGACTTGGAACAAACAGCCAGAGAAAAACCCTTTATCAAGGGTATCGGCGCCCGAGCCGCTGCCAAAAATAATTTTATTGTTTTTTGGGGCAACGGTTTTGCCGGTATCGGCGGCATAAGCCACAAACCCAAAAGAATTTGCCATACTGCCTGCTGCTGAAACGCCATTTCCAGCGGCAGAGTTTGCCGGATTGCCATGCCCACGCCAAACGGTAACGCCGCCGCCAAGGATAAGCCCAAAGGCACAAGCGGTAGCAAGGATACGTTTTGCCATGCCAAACCGGGGGCGGCAGGGGCGGGATTGAGGCAAGGTGCCAGTTTCGCGCAGTTCACGCGCGGAAGTGAGCGTCCGTTGTTTCAGGGTTTCGGGCGCTTTGATGTCCTGTAAATGGCGCAGGTCGTTGGTTTTCATAATCGCTTTCCTCCAATTCCAGTTTTAGCTGTTTGCGGGCACGGTACAAGCGGGTACGTACCGTTGCGGCGGGGCAGCCTGCAATGGCTGCGATTTCTTCGGTGCGGTAGCCTTCGACGTAATGCAGGTAAACCGCAGTACGCAAATCG
>CAJUDU010000121.1 GCA_910584935.1 uncultured Butyricicoccus sp.
TTAGATCTTGCAGATTTTTGACTTTAATATGTCAACTGATATTGACAACATCAACCTTTTATCCTGTTTTGCTTTTTCATATATTTCGGTTAATGCTTCTGGCGTTTGGCATAAAACCGGCACAGGATATTCTGTAATTCCCGCATGGCACTTGCCATCTGCTGTATAAACATCTTCCCCAACAATATGCGGCAGTTTTTTGCCGATGGTGATTCCTAAAATGGCTGCTGCATTGGCTTGCAAGCCCGCCGGCAATCCCTTGGGTAAAATAATGGTACATTTCATCTGGCAGTTTGCCCCCTTTCTGAAATCAGCAGCCCGGCAAGTGTAAACCCAACGCCACAGGCTGTCCGTATGGTAAATGGTTCATGTAATATCAGTACCGATGCGATAACAGTAACCGCTGGCACCATATAAATATAAATGCTGGTTTTCACCGCGCCTAATATTTTGACGGCACAGCCCCATGTGAGAAAACATAACGCGGATGCGCCAAGCCCTAAAAACAGCAAATTCAGCGCATAAACAGGTTGCAGCAAACGCACCAGAGCAAATCGAAAACCCATCCATGGCAAAACAGGCAGCATAAACAACAGACCGTATAAAAATACAATGCGGGTTGTCTGAATGACGGGATAACCATAGCTCGCAATTTTATGCGTCAGCAGTGAATACGCTGACCAGGCAAGCGCTGCCAACAGCGCAAGCAAATCCCCAACCGGATGCAAGGAAAAACCATCCCCTAAACGAATCAGCCCAATGCCGCAAAACGCAATGACAAACCCAATGAAAAACAACACATTCAGCCGTATTTTACCACCTATCCGACTGAAAATCACGGTAAAAAATGGCGATGCCGAAATAATCACGCCAACATTTGACGCAAGAGTATCGGTCAGCGCAATATTTTCCAGCAAATAATATAGGGTTACGCCGCAAAATCCTGCCGCTGCAAATACCAAATGCTGTTTTACTGTAGCGCCATGCAAATGATGCCAATCGGCAAGCAATAGCGCGAAAAATCCCAATACAAAACGTAAAAATAGAATTTCTATGGGTAAAAAGGTTTGCAGCAGAATTTTTGTTGCAATAAAGGTTGTGCCCCAAATGAAAATTGTGATGCCAGCAAGCAAATGCCCGATTGATTTTTGATTCTGCATCCCCAGCTTCCCCCCTAAAACATGGCACGGTATTGCCCTGGCGTTAAGCCAATGAGCCGCATAAAAAAGTGGCTGAAATGGCTCTGATCGGAAAAGCCTGTCAGAAACGCAGTTTCTGACAGCGATGCCCCTTGTTCTAACAGCCTGCGGGCATGGCTTATCCGTACCGCTTCTAAATAACGGTATGGCGTAATGCCTTTTGTCCGAACAAATGCCCGCAATAGTGAATATTTATTCAGCTTCGCAATATCCGAAAGCTGCTCAAGCGATACCGCCTGCCCATAATGGGTTTTTAAATAATCACAGACTGTTTCAATCCGGCTGTCCGCCGGCACAGCTTCCGGCAATGCGCCCGCATATTCGGCAATCAACCTGCCAAGCAGGATATAAAATACTTCTTGTTTTTCCAGTAAACTGGCGTTTTCCAATACCATGCAGTGCAAACGGCAAAATAATGCTGCATATCCCGCATCCCGGATGACAGGTACCCGGAAATGCGGCAAAATATCCAGCCCACAGGTTTCATATGCCACATTTTGCATTACTTGCTGTGTGATATTCAAACTGCGATACCGAAACGGTTCTGTGCCCACCTGCTTGCAGGCATGGCAGTCCCCTGGGTTAAACATGATGATATCTTTTTGCATCAGCATATATTTTTCATTCTGGCAATCCAGGCGGCGCTGTCCGGCTTCTAAAAACCCAATAACATAATATTCATGAAAATGATTGGGGAAATCCTGCATAATACCTTGGAAATAATACGCTTCCAATTGTATATTTCCCCATGTATCCCGCTTTTGCATAAACCTGCCCCACTCCTTTGCTTTGCTGTCTGGTTTATATCTTATCACAGCCGCGCTATGACTGTCTTGCAAGATATTGACCCAAAACGGAAAACCAAATGTGAAATCATTGCGAAAAAAGCCGAATATTTTATCTGAAAGCATTGTAATAACAGACAAAATGGAGTAAACTGAAAAGAGAATTTCCCGCCCACAGGCGGGGCTTATCCCATAGAAAAAACTGGCGTAACTTCACAGGGGTAAACACGATGACGCACAAACGATTACAATTGGAGCAATTAAATCAGTTTTGGCTGCCCGCTGCCGGGCGGGCGGGCACTTATTTTTTCCGCATTGCTGGTTACAGCGCCGCGGTACAAGCCTTTTTAGAAGATGCTGTGCAGCGGCGGGCTTCCCAACCGGTATTGCTGCTTGGACAGCTCCGCAATCCGGATGAAAAGCAGCTATCCTACTTCCGGGAAAACATGGGCACAAATTTTGCCTGTGACACTGCTTTTTTCAATCAAGCATTACGACGCTGGCTGCCACGACTGGACAGCACCCAACGGGCACAGATTTCCCAGTCAATGGATAGAACACTATCCGCCCTGCGTACACAGGGCAAAACCGATAATATGCTGCGCAATGCGTATATTAAATTCATGTGCTGGATGTATTACCGCGCCGAACAGATTTTGCACCGGCTGGGGCAAGACCCTTTGCCTAAAATCCTGTATGACGGCATATTAACCGCCCATGAACTGCAATTTTTCTGTGTACTTTCAGATGCGGGATGCGATATCGCGCTGTTGGAGCCGCATGGCGGCACTGCTTATCAATCGCTTGACCCGCAAGGGCTTTATGCCAGCTGTTTTGACGGCGGCAATGAACCTTATCCGGAGGGTTTTTCCTTAACCGCACTGGTCAAACAGGCTGGGCAGCGCCAGCGCATGGCGCAATTATATGGCGCGGAAAACCTACCGGTTTCCGCGGCAAACACCTGGCTTTCCGGGCAAATGGAAACCGATATGCTTAAAGCGCCGGACAGCCGCGGCAATGATGCCCGCTGTTTTTATAACGCGTTTATCCGTATCCGCGGCGTGGAAGATAAGCCAAACTATGTCCAATCGCTTTTCCGCTGGCAAGGCAAAATCAAAGCACAAGGACGGGCATTTTCTGTGCTGGAAGCGCTGCCAATCCCAACGCCAGAGGAAACCGCGCCGCTTAGCGGCTGCGCTGCCCAATCGGTAGACAAGCTGGTGATGGGGCTGATGCCCGCGCTGAAATCCGCCGCGAAAGCGGCGCTGGACGGCATGGCGCGGCGCGCCTTTGCCGATCTGCTTTATGCGGAAGCAAAAACCGATGCTGAACGGCTGGGACGGCTGAAAAATAAAGCTATTTACCTTTTGTGCTGGTATAACCGATATATGCCTATGCTGTTTGATGGATGGGATATGGCAAAAATGCCGCTGGTTGTGTATTTTGGCACTTGCCAAACCGCTTTCGAAGCATTATTTTTGCGGATGCTTTCTTATATGCCGATTGATGTTTATGAAATCTGCCCACAGGCAGACGCGGTATGTTGTTTGCAAGATAGCAGGCTGTTTGACTGTAAATTCCCACAATCACTATCGTTAGCGCATTTCCCGGATTCCCCGGATGAAGCCGCAATCGGTACCGCCGCTTATCATGCCGAACAGGAACTCACCGAAATCCTTTATCAGGACAGCGGCATTTACCGCAGCCGCCAATACCAAAAAGCAACCATTGTTACCTTGCAAACCATGTATGAAGAAATCCCCATGCTTTGGGGAGAAGAACCTTCCATGCGCCCTGGATTTTCTATTTTAGATGGTGATACCGTGTTACTGCCTGTGATTACGGCAAAGGTTTCAGGCGTGAAAAACGGCGATACAAACGCTTATTGGAATGAACTGCGCCGTTTGCTTGGTGAAGATACCCACTTAATCCGCACCCTGCCCTATTGGCAGCCGGATAAAGTGCCTGCCCATAATGCTGTGCCATGGCTGAAAAATAAACGGCTGGAACGACAGAAAATCCGTGGCAGCGCGGATTACCCCTATGGCTTGCTGCGTGAAGAAACCCAAACCTTTATCTTTGATAAATTACAGCAGCTACTAGACAGCGGACTTGTCCGCGGCACATTCTCCCAAGGCGTAGAATATAAAATCCTATCTGTTGTGCTGCATTTGCCAAAGGAAATCATCCGCCTGATTCAGCGGCATGATTTTACAGCCTGCCCGCCCAAAGTGGTCGTGCTTGCCACTGGCGAACAAGGATGCAGCCTTGAAGATGCAATCTTATTAGCATTTCTGCATTTTGCAGGGTTTGATGAGGTATTATTTGTGCCAACTGGTTATCAAGTTGCTGCACGGCATTATACCCAGCCTTTGTTTATTGAACATCAAGCTGGGGAATACCTATATGATATGACGCCGCCATACCTGCCGCCCTCCGGGCAGGCAGGCAGCAACCGCGGCGGCTTGCTGGGGCGTATCTTCGGCAGGCGGTGACACATTTTTTTCTATTTTCAGGAGGAACATCATGAGTATTCAATTTGGCAGCCAGCCTAACCCCGCACCATCCGGCGGCGTTTCTGAAGGGCAGGAAATCATTCCATATGATATGCAGAAAGACCGGGAAAACCTTTCCCAAGCGTTGGTCGGCTCGCAAGAAGTTGATAATATTGTCAGTACTATCAGTGTATTTGATTTAAGCACCATTGTGGAGTTTGGCGGCGAAGTGGCTGGAGAAATCTCCAAATGCTCTGACCAAGTGCTAAGCGGCATGAATATGCGGCAAATTGATGATTCTGGGCAAATGCTGACCGCACTGGGCAAAATTATGGATCAGTTTGATATTGATGAAATCAAAGATGACCCTGGATTCTTTGGCAAACTATTTGGCGGGCTGCGCCGCCAACTGGATAAAATCTTGGATAAATACCGTACCATGGGCGATGAAGTTGATAAAATCTATGTGCAGCTTAAACAATATGAATCGGAAATCAAGGAATCCAACCGCAAGCTGGAAGCCATGTTCCAAAGCAATGTCGGCTATTACCATGAACTGGTGAAATACATCCTGGCTGGCGAACAAGGCATCAAGGAAATTGAAGATTATACCGCACAGCGCCGTGCGGAATTTGAACGCACTGGGGATAACGCGATTCAGTTTGAGCTGACTTCGCTGGAACAGGCACAAATGATGCTGGAACAGCGCACCCATGATTTGCGCATTGCTGAAAATGTCGCGATGCAATCTATCCCAATGATTAAAACCATGCAGTTTAGCAATATGAACCTGGTGCGCAAAATCAATTCAGCGTTTATTATCACACTGCCAGTGTTCAAACAAGCACTGGCACAAGCCATCCTGCTGAAACGGCAGCGCATCCAAGCGGATGCTATGGCTGCTTTGGATGAAAAAACCAATGAAATGCTGCTCAAAAATGCCCAAA
>CAJUDU010000122.1 GCA_910584935.1 uncultured Butyricicoccus sp.
CCTATTATACCACACCTTCTTGACTTATGAAGGATTAAATCAGTGGTTCCTTAGGCCGCCTGGCATAGAACTCACCAAATGCGTTTTCGCGCACATAAACCAAAGCATGGTCATTAGCTTGCAAAAAAGCACGCAATCCACCACCATGGTCATAATGTGCATGGGAAATCACAGCAAAATCCACAGCGGCAATATCAATGCCCATATGCTGTGCATTCTGGGTGAATAAATTTGTTTTGCCAAGGTCAAATAATATATTTTTCCCATTGGCAGTGATATGGAAACTCAATCCATGTTCACAGGAATAACCCTCCAACGCTTTGTCGTCCACCAATGTCCGGATAACCATTTATCCCGCATCCTTCCCTATTTTATTCTGCTGTCGATAACATCAATTTGATACGGTTTTCCTGGTTGATTTTTGATGCGCCAGGGTCATAATCCACAGAAACAATATTCGCTTGTGGATACCGTTCTCGGATTTTGCGCACCATGCCTTTGCCAGCGATATGGTTTGGCAAACAGCCAAATGGCTGGGTACATACAATATTGTTGACGCCTTCGGTAATCAGTTCAACCATTTCCGCAGGAAGCAGCCAACCTTCCCCCATTTTCACACCTTGACCGATGATTTCACGGGATAACTTGCGCACATCTTCAAAGCACTGTGGGGCGCGGAACCGCCCATGTTTTTGGATAATGGAAATCATATCTTTCTGCTTATTCAAAACAAATTTATAAATCAGCTTGTTCCGCATTGCTGTTTTGGCAGACCGCCCATATAATTCATGATCGATAATACCATTATAAATGCAATACATACAAAAGTCCAGCAGTCCGGGAAGAACAGGTTCACAACCTTCCGATACCAGGAAATCTTCCAGATGATTGTTGCCAAGCGGCGAAAATTTCACATAAATTTCCCCAACAATGCCAACTTTCTTTTTCTGTACTGATAAATCGCAGGGCACTTTGGCGAAGGCATCCAAAACAAACCGGTATAAATGCCGGACTTCTTTATAATGGATCAAGCGGTTGCCAGTAAAGCGTTCAGAAACGGCACGGGTGCAGATATCAACCGCTTTTTGTGATGCACCCGGTACCTTTTCATAAGGGCGGCACTGATTGTGCAGCATCATAATCAAGTCACCAATCAGCAACCCATATGCAATCTGAACAAGCATCTGCGGCGTCAGCTTAAAACCCGGATTTGCTTCCAGTCCGGAAAAATTGAGAGAAATCACCGGGATATGGTCATATCCATTCTTTTTCAGCGCTTTGCGCAGTAGATGGATATAATTAGAAGCACGGCATCCACCACCTGTCTGGCTCATAATCAGCGCAATTTTATGGGTATCGTACTTGCCACTTTCCACAGCATGAATAAGCTGCCCAATGGTCAGCAATGCCGGGTAACAGGTATCATTATGGACATTTTTCAGCCCCGTTTCGACAATTGCCGGGCCATCTGTTGTCAGCAATTCCATATGATAGCCATAGTTTTTCATAATTTTCAATGCTAGCCCAAATTGTATTGGCAGCATATTGGGCACAAGGATTGTATAATCCTTTTTCATTTCTTCGGTAAATGCAACACCATTATTGTTGTTTTGCAAGTTTTCTGCCCTCCTCTACGGCGGCAATCATACTGCGGATGCGTATTTTTGCCGCGCCAAGGTTATTGATTTCATCGATTTTTAGTTGGGTATAAATTTTGCCGCCGGTTTCAACAATCGACCGGATCTCATCAGTTGTAATCGCATCAATGCCACAGCCAAAAGAAACAAGTTGTATCAGTTGTGCATTATCTTTATGTACGGCATAATTTGCAGCTGAATACATCCGGGCATGATAAGTCCACTGATTGAGGACATTCACTTTAGGGCTTTCCGCAAGCTGCCAAACCGCATCTTCACTGACGACCACCATACCATATGACGCAATCAATTGATGAATGCCATGGTTAATTTCCGGGTCGATATGATATGGACGCCCAACCACTACCGCAATTTCAAGCCCATGTTCATCGGCATACGCAATGGCTTTACGCCCTTGCTCACGCACTGCTGCATAATAATGATCCAGTGCCTGGTATGCTGCCTGCGCAGCGTGGGCAGTGTGCCTTTTCTTAATTGCCGTATATTTTTTACAGAAGAATCGCTCTGCTTGTTTAATGAACTCTTTTTGATTGGAAAGCTCAAAATATGGCATCATAAAATCAAAATCCTGAAGCGCTGGGATATTGGCTTCAAGCAGTTCCGGATAATAGGCAGCAACTGGACAGTTATAACAGTTATCTCCGCGCTGCTCATCCAAATTATAGGTCATGCACGGATAAAAGATGGCATCAACATTTTTTTCTAACAGGTTTTCAATATGCCCATGCATCAGTTTCGCAGGATAACAAACCGTATCTGAGGGGATGGAATGCTGCCCTTTTTGGTACATTTCACGGGTAGAAACATCGCTGCGCACAACTTCAAACCCTAGCCCTGTCAAGAATGTTTTCCAGAATGGATAAAGCTCAAAAATATTCAGCCCAAACGGAAGCCCAATTTTTCCGAGTGGTTTTTTTATTTTGGGAGCAATAGCATCATAACTTTTCAGTTTTTCCAGTTTCCATGCATAAAGATCAGGCAGCTTTTCGCTTTCGCCTTTGCCAAGCGGACGCTCACAGCGGTTGCCTGATATAAACCGCCGTCCGCCTGAAAATGTATTTACCGTCAAATTACAATGATTTGTACATAGTCCACAGCGCACACTGCGGGATTCATGAGTGAAACTCCCAAGTTCTGATTCTGTGATAATCCCTGTTTGCGCAGGACAATTATCCATTGCATGGAGCGCCGCACCATATGCGCCCATCAGCCCGGAAATTGCCGGGCGGGTGACCTCTCTACCGATTTCCTGTTCAAAAGAACGTAAAATGGCATCATTGAGGAATGTGCCGCCTTGTACAACAATATGCTGTCCCAAATCATCCGGCGAAACTGCGCGAATCACTTTATACAGTGCATTTTTCACAATTGACACGGAAAGCCCTGCGGAAATGGCGTCAATGCCTGCGCCATCTTTTTGCGCCTGCTTGACAGATGAATTCATAAATACAGTGCAGCGTGAACCAAGGTCAATTGGATGTTCTGCCAGCAATCCCAGCTTACAAAATTCTTCAATAGAATAACCCATAGACCGAGCAAAAGTTTCAATAAACGACCCACAGCCAGAAGAACACGCCTCGTTCAGGAAAATATTATCAATACAGCGATTGCGGATTTTGAAACATTTGATATCCTGCCCGCCAATGTCGATAATAAAATCTACATCCGGGCAGAAATGGCGTGCTGCCCGAAAATGCGCAACTGTTTCCACCAACCCATGGTCAATGCCAAATGCACTTTTAATCAGCGCTTCACCATAGCCTGTCACAGCAGATGATACAATACGCACACGGTCGCCGCATAAACCATACAGTTTTTGCAGCTGTTCATGGATAACATCCACCGGGTTGCCTTTATTGGGAGTATAATGATGGAATAAAATCTGGTGTCCTGTACCAATGAGTACAATTTTTGTTGTGGTAGAACCACAGTCAATCCCTAAGTAAGCATCTCCCTGATAAACGGTAACATTTTCCGTCATCACATCATGTTTGCCATGGCGGCGGGTAAACACACGGTATTCTTCCTGTGAAGTGAAAAGTGGGTTTAAATATTGGGAAATTGCTGGTTCACCGGCTGTTTTCTCCAATATCTCAAGCAGTTCATCAAACTGGTATTCCCGCGTGGTATCTGAGGCATATTCGGCAGCGCCTGCAGCAATTGCATACGGTGCCAGCGCTGGAAAATGGGCATGGTCTTTATCCAGCCCTAAAGTCTGCTGAAAACGCCGCTGAAGCCCCATAAAGAAGAACAATGGCCCGCCAAGGAATAAAATATCCCCCTCAATTGCACGCCCTTGTGCCAGCCCGGTAAGTGTCTGGTTGACAACGGCTTGAAAAATAGAAGCTGCAATATCTTCCTTGCGTGCGCCTTCATTCAGCAGCGGCTGAATATCCGATTTTGCAAATACGCCACAGCGAGAAGCAATTGTATAAATCCGCTGTGCATCCAAACTCAGTTCATCAAGCTGGGAAGGGGTAACATCCAATAAAACTGCCATCTGGTCAATAAAAGCACCTGTACCGCCTGCACAGGAGCCATTCATGCGTTCTTCCAGCTGGCCCGTGAGGAATACAATTTTCGCATCTTCACCACCCAGTTCTATAACAACATCTGCCTTTGGCACATGGGTGCCAACCGCTTTCCGTGTTGCATAGACCTCCTGGATAAAATCAATCCCACTGGCTTTGGCAACCCCTAAACCAGCAGAACCAGTAATTGCAGTTTTTAATATTTTATTTCCAATTACTTCACGTGCTTCACGCAACATTTCGCACGCCTTTTCCCGCACTTTGGAAAAATGGCGTTCATACCGTTTGAAAATAATTTCCCCAGCACGAACAGCTACAAGTTTAACGGTTGTTGAACCAATATCGATTCCTAAACTTACCAAACTCATACTTTTATTCCTACTTTACCCGAAATTCTAATTTATATCATCCAATACCATTGGTATCGCATGATATAATAACAGCACTGTAATACTACAACGAAACGGCAATAAAGTCAAATGTATAGACATGAAAAAATGCTGGATTCGCGTTAAAATCCTGTTAAGATTTTTCGATTTTCGTAAAACGCAATATTATTTTGGATCATTTTATACTCTGCTTTTTTGCTTTATTTAAAGGCATAGAATGTTATAATGTTTTGTTTTTTCAAAATATTTTGCAACTAGTTTGCAGCTAATGCGCAACTACCAGCAAAAGCTTGTGCAAGCTGCCCAAACGTATTTTATTCAAAATAATAACAAAAGCCCCGCCGCGTGATCAGCGCAGCAGGGCTTTTGCGTTATGGTAAATAAAAGCTTGAACTGCATAGGATTTGGGGGATCCTATGCGATTACAGCATACCACATATTTCGACCTTTGTATGTCGAATCTTGTCGAATGGGAAAATAATTTTTTATTCTTTAACTGCTATACCTGTAATCAGCAAAGCTTTGAACCGTGTAAAATATCCGCTTATTGTTCACCCAGCGCTGGAGCTGACGGGTGATTTTTGGCGCGGTGGGGCGGTCGTAGACCATCACATAGGGGTCATAGCCCATACCGCGCAGGGTTTCTACCCGGTACAAGTCCTGTTCATGTGTGCTGCCATAATTGGTCAGGACATAAACGCGCCGCCTGCGGT
>CAJUDU010000123.1 GCA_910584935.1 uncultured Butyricicoccus sp.
AAGGGTTCCGCGATTTGCTGATGGAACAGAAAATTGTGCTGGAATATAATCCGCTGGCATATTGGTGCTGCTGTAATGCAATCGAAGTAATCAACAACTTTGGGGATATCAAATTGTCCAAGAAACACAAAGATGACAGCCAGCGAATTGACCCATTGGCCGCCGCCATGAATGCGCTGGCGCGGGTGCTGGTCAAACGTTCCGCGGAACCATCCCTTGCGGATGCCATTGCAAGCGGCAACTGGACAATGTAAATCATAGGAGGTTTTGCACATGAAAAGGCTTAGAAAATTCCTGCCGGATTTGCTGGCAAGCGCGGGTGTCATTTGCATTGTAGCGGCACTGTGGATGGTGCATCCGATTTTAGGTCTTATAGGCTTGGGCGGTTCACTGATTAGCGGAGCTATCCTATATATCATCTATAGCATCGGGGGCGCGAAATGATTTTTGATAAATTCATTCACCGCATTATGAACCGTACAGCCCTTACATTGGATGATCCTGCGGTTTGGCATACTGGCGGCACGTTATTTGGCGGACAGGCTGTGCAGGCGATGAAACTTCCCGCGGTGAATGCCTGCATTGAAATTATCAGCGATTCCATTGCGAAAATGCCAATTTATATGATGCAGTCGCAAACCCGTGAACGCCTGCCGAACCATCGGATTTTGGATCTGCTGGCTGGCAGACCAACCGAAGCCCTGACCGCGTTTGATTATCATAAACTGATGGAATCCCGCCGGATTACATATGGCAACGCTTATGCGTTAATCCTGCGCGGCGAATGGGGCGAACCCAAAGAATTGCTGCCCATTGCACCAGGTTATATGCAGCCTGTTTTGGACGATAACGGCAGGCTGTGGTATGTCGGCATCAATCCAAAGACCAAAGAATACCGCAAGTTTTGGGCGGCAGATGTGCTGCATTATAAGGCGTTTACTTCAGATGGACTGGAGGGTATCAGCTATTTGCGGCGCGGTGCGGAAACCATAGAAGCGGCATTACAGGCGCAAAAATATGAAACCAGCTTTTATAAAAATGGCGCACAACTGGCAGGTGTATTGTCCACTGAAACCGATTTATCCAACCAGAAAACCGGAGATGGGACAGCAAGCATAAAAGATAAAATCCGTGCGGAATGGGCGCGTATCCATTCCGGCGCAGACAATGCGTTTCGGATTGCCGTGCTTGACCATGGATTAAAATATACACCTATTACCAGCACCAACCGCGATGCACAGTTTATCGAAAGCAAAAGCGCCAGCATTGAAGATATCGGCAGATTGTTTAACATCCCGCTGTACAAACTGGGTGTTGGCAAACAAACATATTCATCCAACGAGCAGGCTGCAATTGAATATATGCAGCGCACACTTGCGCCAATTGTTTCGGAATATGAACAGGAGGACAGTTACAAATTACTGCTTCCCAGCGAACGGGCAGGCGGCTTGCAAATCCGCAGGAATATGATGGGCGAATTGCGCGGCGATTGGGCGGCGCGTGCAGCATGGTATAAAGCCATGCGGGAAATTGGTGCATACAGCATTGATGATATCCGGGCGCTGGAAGATTTGCAGGATGTCCCAGGCGGTTCGGAACGGTACGCGTCCCTAAATTATGTGCCAGCAGATGTATTTCGGCAATTGTCGTTAAATCGCAATCAACCGGCAGGAGGTGAATAAAAATTGAGATTTTCATTGAATGGGATTATTTCGTCAGATGAAGATGCACGGGTTTGGAAGTTTTTCGGCTGGCGTGCAGTTTGTCCGGCAGATATCCGCGCTGCATTGTCTGGCAACACGGACGATGAATTTATAGTAGAAATCAATTCCGGCGGCGGTTCCGTTTATGCCGGGTTTGAGATGTATTCCTTGTTGCGCGGCGCGTCAGTCAAAACCTGCGCCGAAGTGCAAAGCCTTGCCGGTTCCGCGGCATCGGTTGTGCTGATGGGTGCAGATGTGGCGGCGTGCTCCCCGGTGGCGCAAGTGATGATTCATTTGCCCAGCACGGCAACACAGGGCAACCAAATTGTCCATGGGCAAAGTGTGCAGATGTTGAATGCAGTTACAACATCTATCATTGCAGGATATGAAAGTAAATGCCGGGGTAAAACCTCACCGGAAGCCCTGCGCAAATTGATGGACAAAGAAACTTTTTTAACTGCCCAGCAGGCTTTGGATATGGGTTTAATTGATGAAATCATTGGCGAAGGGCAAGCTGTAAACCCGATGAATGTCATGAACGCATCCGGCGGTTTGCCGGATATTGAAAAACTGCGTGCAGCTTATCTGGAACAGCATCAGCCCGAACCGGAATCAGAACCACAGCCGGAAAATGAACATCGAAAACGTGTACTTGCCATTGCGGAAGCGACACTGAAAACACAGGAAATCTTTTGACTTTGGAGGAAATCAACATGAAGAAAAAATTGCTTGATTTGCTGGCGCAGAAAAAATCTGCCGTACAAGCAATGCGTGATGCAGATGCAAAAAATGACCAAACTGCTTTTGACGCGGCAGCAGAAAAGGTGTCCAATTTGGACACCGAAATTGCACGGGTGCAGGCAATCATTGCAGCGGAAGAAGCGCTTCCAACGCCACAGCCGCAGGACGGCACCCCGATTCCCGCGACAGGCGGTCAGCCGCCGCACAACTCTAACGACTGCATCCATGCCTTTGCAGAGTGCATCCGCGCACAATTGCGCGGCGACCAGGCAGCCTTTGCCACTAATGCGGAAATTGTCCGCAAAGCGGTGCGCAATGAAGATGCTGGCGCACTAACTGAGGGCACACCAGCCAGCGGCGGCTTGGTTGTACCGCAGGATATTCAAACAACAATCAATGAATTGCGCCGCACATTGAATCCACTATCCGAATTGTTTTCGGTTGAAAATGTTTCGGCGTTATCCGGTTCGCGTGTGGTGGATACCCATCCTGTTGCGGGGTTTACCAAACTTGCGGAAATGGGTACAATCGCCCGTGATGATAAACCGGCATTCGCAAAAATCGAATTTAAGGTAGAAGATTATGCGCTGATTGTGCCGGTATCCAATGATTTGCTTGACGATACAGACCAAAACTTACTTGCATACTTATCCGGATGGTTTGCAAAAAAAGGTGTTATTACAGAAAACAAAGTGTTGCTTACCTTGCTTTCGGCGTTACATACAAACGCAACCGCACTTGCATCCGGTAAAGAATTGGCGGGCATTAAAAAGCTGCTGAATGTGGCGCTTGATCCGGCAATTTCCCTGACAAGTTCTTGCATCACCAACCAGGATGGTTTTAATTATTTGGATACTTTGGAGGATAAACAGGGGCGTCCGCTGCTCCAGCCAGATCCGACCAATGGCACAGTAAAAATGCTGCTTAGCCGTCCAGTTCATGTGGTCAGCAATGCGGTGCTTCCAGGCCTCGCGGCGAAAACTGGCGAAAGTGCAACACCTGCGAAAGCCCCAATTTATATTGGTGATTTCGCACAGTATGCGACACTGTTCCGCCGCAAGGCGCTGGAGATTGCAGCAACCAATATCGGCGGCAATGCCTGGGTGACAAACAGCACCGAAGTGCGCGGCATTATGCGGTTGGATGCCAAAACCTTTGACAGCGCGGCGGCAGTCTGTGGGCTGCTGACCCTGCCGGCATAAGCCTATGACAGACAGTGAACGGCTTGAAAGCTGTAAAGCCTATTTGCGGCTGGATTATGATACAGATGATGGGTTACTTACATCGCTGCTTCATGCGGTAGATGATTATCTGACTGGCGCGGGTGTAACCCGCGACCAGTCCCCAGCGATCTATGATTTGATTGCCCATGATATGGTATTGCGTATCTATGATGGGCGGGATGTGGACGCTGTTCACGCGGCAACTGCGCCGCTGGTGCGCAGTATGCTGACACAACTGAAACTGCGTGCGGCTTATGGTGGTGATACAGAATGATGTCATGCGGCAAACTCCGGCAGCGGATTGATGTGTATCAAATGTGCGAAAGCACGCAGGGTCGAGAAACCGATTTTATCCCGCAGAAAACCGGAACGATATGGGGAAATGTTGTGCCGGTAAGCGGAAAAACCGGAACGATTCCAGGAGAAAGCATACAGGCAGAAGTGACCCACCGGGTAACGATTCGGGCAAAAGCAATCCCTGATTTATCGCCGGAAATGTGGCTTATTTGTGAGGGCTTACGGCTTGATGTGTTGTATTTTTATCCAATTTACAACTGTCCGGGCTGGACGGAAATTTTCTGTAAGGCGGTGCTTGACCATGGCGGAAGCGTCTTTCCTGTTTGGTGAACTGGATCAACTGATAGAAAATATGGAGGAGGAAGCCAAAAACTACAATAAGCGCAGCAAGGCAATGATGAAGAAACAAATCCGTAAATTGCGGCGCGATGCCAGGGCGCGGGCACGAGCGCAGGGAATCAAAAAGCAAACCGGCAACTATCAGAAATCCATTAAACAGGGCAAGGTTTGGCGGAAAGATGGGGACACATTATCTGCCCGTATTTATTCCGACGCGCCGCACGCGCACTTATTGGAGGAAGGGCATGATATGGTTGTCAACCCCGGCAAAGGGCGCGGCAATGGTCATGGGGTTATTCCCGGCAAAGGCATTGGACGCAAAGTTGGCCATATTGATGCAACTTGGGTATTTGATTCTGCACTAAAAGCGCTTGTCCCTCAATTTGAAGAAGCTGTAGAAGATATGTTGGATGAGGTGGTGCGTGGAATATGCAGATAAAACAGATTCAAAATGCGCTAACCACATTAGTCTTGGACGCGCTGCCAAAGGGCGTAAAAGTCCTGCGGCAGGATGTGCCTGAACCGCTCCCCCGCCCTTGCGTCAAAATTGATATCCTGCCGTTTGAGGTAAGCCCCGCCTGTGCCGGGATGCGGGAATATGATATTGATGTAGATATCTGGTATTACCCGCAGGACAAAAACCGTCCGCGTGATGAATGCAGACAAACTGCGGAAATGCTGACTGATGCGCTGGTGGATGGTTTTGACGTCGGCGGCGAAGCATGGCTGCAAATCACCGATGATATTTCCTGTGATTTGTCAAATGGTGTGCTGGTGCTCCAATTCCAAATTGCATGGACGGCATCCGCGGGCGAAACTGGCGAACTTATGGAAACCTTGATACTTGATAAAAAGGAAGTGACCGATTATGGCAGTAACAATGCCTAAAATTGACATTACATTCGTTCAAAAAGCAACGTCACTGATTTCCCGCAGT
>CAJUDU010000124.1 GCA_910584935.1 uncultured Butyricicoccus sp.
GGATTCGGGACTTTCACCCGTTAGAACGTGCGCTCGCCGGGCGCACTTATAAAAAGGCTAACTGGCTGCCATCTGGCGCCAGTTAGCCTTTTTTCTGTTTACCGCTGCCAATGCCGCAGCTTGGGCAGCATTGCTTCTAAATATGTGCGTACCTGTTCGGGCGGCCAATTTTCATTTGCCATATGCCCCACTAGGAAATCGGTAAGCTGTGCAAGGTCAGTATACACAAATTGCCCATCCGTATAACACCATTTGCAGTATTCTTCATTGAATGTGCCATCCGGTTCTTTACTGATCGAAGAATCCTCAAGCGGCATTCCACAGCACTGACAAATCAGTTTGCGCGGCGACCCTAACAGCGTATTGATGGAAACATCAAATAACTTGGACAGCAGTTTTAATGTTTCGGTATTGGGTACAGTTTCACCGGTTTCCCAACGGGATACCGCCTGCCGGGTGACATAAAGTTTTTCCGCAAGTTCATCTTGTGATAAACCATTTTGGGTGCGCAGTTTCAAGATGACAGCTTTTGTTTCCATGTTTATCATCTCCCTTTATGGATATTATACGATCACAGCCGGAGGAAAACAAGCAACGCGCTGTTGCGAATGCCCCGGAAAAGGTTATTTCCGGGGCATAATATTACTGATTGTATTTACTTTTCATCAACAGGAACCCAAATATTCCCTTGTTCATTTGACCGGAAACAAGCATCGACAAACCGTAACCCTGCCAAACCATCGTCAATGGTAGGATGCCGTAACGTGCCAGCGCTGGTGCCATCGCGTTTTGCAATCAAATGCGCACAATAGCTGTGATAAATATTGCCAAACGCTTCATAAAACCCTTCAGGGTGCCCCGCAGGCAGGCGGCATAATTCTAAACATGCTGGTGCATTATATTCACGGTTCGCTGTAATCGTCCGCACCGGGCGGTTCAATGGCGCATAAATCAGCTCCATTGGCTGGGTATGCCGCCATTCGATGGAACCTTTATCCCCATATACCCGGATTTTTACACCGCAATCTGTACCAGTGGCAATTTGTGATGCCCATAACATCCCTGGGATATTGCCTTCATATTGTAATAATACCTGAATATCATGGTCAAGCGGGGAACCCTTATAATGGGTGAACCGTGCAAGCACTTGTTCCAAATGCAAACCCGTCATCCGGGAAATCAGTGCTTCTAAATGGGTGCCGATATCAGAACAACAAGCCGTGCTGCCTGCGCGCTTTGGGTCAAGCCGCCATACGGATTGATCACTTTTTTGCGCAACAGTGGATACAATCAGCCAATCCTGTGGATATTCCGCAATAATATTGATGATTTCACCGATTTCCCCTGCGTCAATCATTTCACGCGCCTGCCGGATGGCAGCATATGACGCATAGGTATAAGTGACACCAAATTCCAACCCTTTTTGCTGGGCAAGCTGCTTCAGCTGCTCCCCTTCGGCAAGAGTTAGGCAAATCGGCTTGTCACAAACCACATTGATGCCGTGTTCTAAAAAACATTTCGCAATCTCATAATGGGTATCTGTCGGCGTGACAATGGATACAAAATCAATGCCATCCGGGCGTTTGGACTCCGCATCTGCCATTTCGCGGAAATCCGCATAAACACGGGACAGATCATCCACATCCCAGGCTTTTGCGGTTTCCCGGTTTTTCTCCATATTCCGGGTGAAACATCCAGCAACTAACCGCGCCAGGTTGTCCATTGTCGCGCCGCGCCGGTGGACATTGCCGATGAATGCACCATTGCCGCCGCCAACCATACCAAATCTTAGTTTTTCCATAACCTTTATCCTTCCTTCATCTGCAAATTGATGCAGTTATTTTATGTATCTGCAAGGCGTTTGATGATGCCGCAAGCACGATAATGTTTGAGCGGATAGGTTTCAATGGGAACGTTTTTTTCCTGTGCAAGCCGGAATAAATGTTTTAAAGTACCATTTGAGGTTTCCCCTTCACGCACTAGAAGTTTCCAAGGCACACGCCGCAATAAAACACGGGTTGCCTCCCCGATGCCCGGTTTGACAAAGTTGATATCCGATATGCCAAAATGCAATGCAATTTGTTTTGCCTCGGCAAGTCCAGTTCCGGTTAATTCTATTTCCGGCAGGTCGGGCGCAGTGGATAAACGCGCTGCAATGGCGCGCAAAAATGAATAGGAACGATCCTCAGCAGCAAGCTGCCCATAATATGCCGCGCCATGAAAATCATTTTGTCCAATGATATCTTTTCGCAGGAATGTGCGGCTAATCAGCCCAGATACCGTACAGTTTAAACAAGAACTTGGAATTAACAAATCCATATGTGTCCCACATAATGGCGTCAAGTTTGCGGGGTCAGATAAAACCGCAAGGTCAGGGCTGACGCCAGGATAAACAGATAATTCTTTTTGTAATTCCCGATAAATCGCGCCTTTGCCAGTCCAGCCGTCAACAAAGCGCAATTGTTCCGGCGCATAACGTGAAAGCAAATACCGCATGGCATTGTGGTCAATCCCGCGCCCACGGATAATAGATATGGCATAATGCGGCACATTGATGCCATATTTGCGCTGCAATTGCCAGCGCAATAAAATGCCGATTGGGATACCAGCCCGTGCCAGTGAAACTAAAACCAAATTTTCCTGATGGATGTCATAAAGCAAATCGGCTGTCCTGCGGACAGCCGCTGCAACAGCATCCGCCTGTGTCACAAGCGCCTGTTCATAGGCTTCTAAATATGACGGTGCAGGCGTATATTCAAGCGGCAGCATTTCACAGTAATGGGTACCAGACTGAATATATTTTTCCCGTTCAGCAGCGGGCAAAGGGGTGACAAGCCCAGTGATATCTTTAAGCAAAAGGATAACATCTTCAGAGCGGTAACTGGTTCTCATGGGCATTCACCTGTACCAGATATAACAATAATATGCTGGTTTCCAGCTGCCTCTAAGGCAGCAAACAAACTTGTAAGCCCTTTGGCTTGCGGCACGGCATCGGTCACAATAAATACAACATCATATTTTTGCAAATTATAGATATAAGTCGTACGGGTATTTTCATATAAACTGATTAGTTTATTGCGGCTGTGCAATGGATAATCCGCTTCTGCACTGACACAAATTGGACTGCGGGTAGTCGCGTGAAATTTTACATTTATGCCCTGCTGCTCCAGCGCATGGGCAGCACATAACCCAGGATACATACATTCTTCCGTGCCAAGCACCAAAATATTTTCCGCATTTTCCGGAAGTAATTGCAAAATCGTTTTGGCAGTATCCATGCCGGTTTGCTGGAAACGCTCAGCAACAGAAATATACCTGGGGCTGCATGATAACTTTAAGGACGGCACAGAAACCCATTTCGGCTGAATCCGATAGGTAAAATTAACTTCGCATGATAACCCATTGTATTCAAATTGCTCAACTTGTTTGGCAATTGCTCGGTTATCGGTGCGGCATAAATAATGCAGCCGAATGCCCTCCAAAAGGAAATTTAACCCTTGTTCGCCCTGCATACCATTTAATAGAGACGCAATATGTAACTGCACCTGGGGGCGCAGTCCAGTGCTATGTAAAACATCCAGCAAATGCCGAATGGTATTGCCGGTTGTCACTTCATCTTCTGCAAATACCAGATGGTCAATTTGGCTTAAAATCTGGGGCAGGTTTTTGCATGACAAACGCTGTTCAGCCGCATGGCTATGGGTTTCTGAAAAATATAAAAATTCAGTATCCGGTAAGGTTTCACGGGTGGTTTGTAGATACCATGTTTTTCCGGTTATTCCGGCGGCAATGGCAGCGCCGATGGCGGTTGCCGTTTCGGCAAAACCGATGACAAGCGTTTTTTCCCAAGGCTGTATGGCAGCACGGACTTGGGCAGACAGGCGGTCAAAGACTGCCCGAATGGCGGAAGGCCTTGCTGGAATATGTTTGCCCTGCAATGGATTTACAATCAAATAGGCGCGTTTGGTATTTTTTTCACGCTTTGCGGCTTTTGCTATTGGGCATGGCGGCAGTTCGGGAATACTGCCGCCATATTGTTCAGCCAGCGCAAGGGTTTTCCATGCCCAGCGTTCATGGGTTTTGAGTTCATTCATCCGGCTGCCCGCGGCACTTTTGGCAACAAAAGCGGTTTCATCTCCGCGGAGGGCTAATAACGCCTGCGCATCGGCGATATCCTCTGGGGCAGGGCAAAGCGATTGGTTCACCACTGAGATTTGGGCGGGATGAATCACAGTTTTACCGATGAAACCGCTTAATTTATCTTGTGCCAGTTCATGCCGTAAACCTTGCTGCCATGCGCCAGTATCGTCGTGAAAGTATTCCCAAACAGGGCCGGAAATCACATATTCTTGTGAAAAACAGGTAATAATATCACTTAAAATCGATTGTACACAACCGATTTGATAAATGGTTTCATCCGGGCGGCGGCGCAAACCAAATTGCTTGCAAAAATCATTGCCGCCGACCCGCAGATTCAAAATATATGGTTTTGCTGGGATTAACATTTCACGAAGTGCATATAAAATCTGATGACGGGTACGCAAATCAACTAAATCTGTACTTTCAAGGATGGGCATAAAATAAAATGGTTTTTGCGCATGGGCGTTATAATCGCATAAAATATCCAAATATTCAGCGGCATTGCCAGTGGAAAATTTGGGCGCAATAAACCCGGTGAGATATTCCGGGTCTAACTGCTGCATAAGCCAAGTCATTTGGGCGGCACTGCGCACGCGGATAAATAACAATGGATGATAAAACGTTTTGGCTGCATCGTGAATGCGGCGAATGGTTTCCACTGCTTGGAAGGCAGCTTCTTCGGCGGCAACATCGCTGATTGCATCTTCCAAACAAAGCGCTAAAGAATAAGGGATTGGAAATTGTTCTTCTATGACACTTTCGGCAACGGTTGGATGGTTTGCAGGCGTATAAAGCAATGCGCCAACAGCATAAGGGGAAAGCATTTTGATAGGACTTCCTTTCGTTATTTCAAAAAAGAGGCTTGTTAGGATCATCAGTTCAGAATATAAAAAAAGCGCACAGGCTGCCAGCAATGATTTCTTCTTTGTCAGGATATCATAAAAGCAGGTAAAATACAAGTACAAATGTCCTGGGTTTTGACGGGCAAGCATTACAATTAGGTTACACAAGGTCAAACGACCCGTGTAGCCTAATT
>CAJUDU010000125.1 GCA_910584935.1 uncultured Butyricicoccus sp.
CGTATTTCATGCCCCTATTTTACCACTGCGCCTTATTTTCGCAAGAGGTCTATTGGACTGCAACTGATATTCAAATACAGTAGTGAAAAAGTCCTCCAACCCATGATCTTTAATACAGCTCTCCAAAGCCGATTGATCCGGACAAGACAGCAATTGCTTCACTTCCTGTGAGTTCAACTCGAACAGCTTGTTTCCAATACTGGCGCATATCAACAAAAGAGCAATGTATAACACTTGATTTTGAGTATTGATACCAACAAGATTCCCCTCAATTTGAGAGCTTTTGCGATCTTCAGACGAAAGCAGGCAATATAGTCCGTGAAAAAAGGACACTGGAGTATTTACTGACAGACCAAGTGAATCACAAGATGAAAAAAAATCATTCATTTGTTGGAGGACGAAACGAATTCCCCGTACTGGTGTATAAAGGGCATCTTCAAAGTTTACCTTTGGCATTGCTGCTTCTGGCAGTGATGTCTTTTTGCCATTAGAAATTTTCATAAATACCTCACAACCTCATAAAAAAATGTACCCAAAATAGGGGCATACCGCACTGAATATTTTCAAGTTTTGATTTACAATTTCATTGTAAGCAGAAGCAAAAGTTCTGATTATCTCGTATATTTGACATTTAAATGCGTGAAAGGACGTGGAAAATGAAGAAAAAGAATTTGCGTGTTACTGCAAGCCTTCAGGAAAAGAACGGCAAGTTCTATATTGTTGCCCGCATTCCAGATGCGACCGGAAAGCTTAAGCAAAAGTGGATTTCCACAGGTTTGGCAGTTGCCGGAAATAAACGGCGCGCAAAGAAAGTATTAGATGACAAATTATTGGAATTGCAGGACGAATTTGAGCGGGCAAGCCATACAGCCAGCTGGGCTGTTGCTGATGTAGGTGACATCCCATTTATCAATATTTTGGATCGCTGGATGATTCGCAAGCAGAGAGAATTAGCTCCCTCAACCGTTGAGGGTTATCACCGAATACTTGTGCGATTGCGTCCATATTTTCAACAGTTGAACTTGCAAACCAAAGAAGTGTCACCCAAAATCATTGATGATTATAGTAAGCACTTACTAAACGAAGGATTATCGCCCAACACTGTACGGCATCACCTGACGTTGCTAAAATCAGCGTTCAATGACGAAATTCGCAGTGGTGCGCCCATCTTAAATCCTGTAAAGTGCGTAAAACCACCTAAGATGGAAACTTTTGAGGCGAATACATATGGGGTAGATGAGTTGAAACAGCTTTTTGATTTCTTTAAAGGCGATGAGCTGGAAGATATCATCCAATTGGCTGCCTTATATGGGTTACGCCGAAGCGAAATTCTCGGATTGCGCTGGTCGGATATTGATTTTAATAACAAAATCCTACACATTCGGCACAAAGTAATTCAAATTAAGGTTGATGGTGCATGGCGGCTTGTAAAAAGCAATAATTTGAAAACCGATGCAAGCAGACGCAGTTTTCCAATTTCTGAGGATATAGAGAACCTGCTGCTCGCACGAACATGCCGGATTGCAGAACGTAAAAAATCCGATTTGGGATATTATAATGGTGACTCCGAATATGTGTTTGTCGATCCCAAAGGGCATCTTATTTTCCCCAACTGGGTCACTGATCGGTTCCGTCATCGTCTTGCCCACAGTGGGCTGCCCAAGCTGCGTTTTCACGATTTGCGGCACAGTTGCGCTACTTTGTTATTGAAAAATGGTTGCAGCTTGCGTGAAATCCAAGCCTATCTTGGGCACGCCACGTACACCACCACAACACGATATGCCCACGTCGATGCTAAAAGCAAGCAGCACGCACTTGATGCGCTGGATCAGGCATTGTTGGGCAACAGGTGAAAAAAAGAGGGATTCCCCCTCTTTTTTTGCCAGAAAGGAGCAGAAAAATGGGCAAAGTTATCAAAACATATGTACGCAGGAGCGAAAACATTATCCTCAAGGTGATTGACAATGAATCCTTTGAGTTCAGTGCGCCCAAGCAGTTTAGTCGCACATTTACGGCAGAGGAGCTGGGAAGAAAAAATTGGAAATCCATCAAGCATTTCAGCAAATATGGCAAGGCTATTATAAATAAGAGAGGGAAATTTATAGTGAAAAATCACACAGTTTCTGATAATGCTGTGACAACGCTGGAAATGCTACCGTTGCCAGCGCCCAATGTAGTAATTAGGCGAAAAAATGATTTAATTCGCTATGAAACAACATTTTTTGTCGCTAAAAACGGCATTTTGGTTTCGATGAAGCAGGCTGCACTCAGCGAAAAAGGCGTTGGGATCGCAGGCGTGAACCTTTCCGGAAAAGAACGAAAAATCGTGCAAGGCGTTCGCGATTTGTTGGGTCGAAAAGTTTTGAATAATCCAATATTGTTCAATCGTGTGGTAGATTTGGAAGAGAATATTGACAACCAGACTTATGATGCAAAGATGCCCCCAGAAGCTGCTTTGGCTGAAGCATTGATCCGACTTCCGCTGCCGATTTTCTGGGCAAGTGTTCATGCCTTTATGGCAACACTGATGCCTTTTTTGAATGAAGATGCCAAAGCGTTTTACTATCCTGCGCTGCGACTTAGTGAGGAAGAAAGCACAAAGCAGGCACAATATTCGCATTTGCGCGATGTTTTAGGTGATTTCTGCTTTGCCCGGGATGCAAGTTCAAACACCATTCGGCTGCCAGAGCTGACCCTGCAAGATGCTGACAGCATTGCTACTTTAAAAATAATCACAGGTTTGCCAGTATTAGCGCAGATTGACCGTGATGCTGTCCAAAAGGGTGTAACCGAAATGATGCAGCAGGCGCATTGCGAGATTGTTGCAACTGGTTTCGCCAAGCACCCGTTTAGGACAATCCCATTGCTAATCGGAGAACGACTTCCGGCAGATAATGCCATTTTCGCTTTTGATTGGGATGTCTTTTAAAGAGCGCACCCGGAGGATGTTGCCACCCTGCGTGCGGCATTCGCCGCGTTGCTGCAACATCTGCCAGACGTTACGGAAACTATAAATTGGGAAATCAGTCGCATGACCTTAAATGGAATGAAGTATTCTGAATGCTACTTTCTAACATTTTGCGAAGTGTTGGATTCAATGCTATTTCGCAGCTCCGAAGCAAGAGATATTTTTTTCAGCAAAGCACAGGATATGGTGTCAGCCTATTATTCCCAGGAAACAGAGAAATTCAAGCGCTTTGAAACTGCCGCGCAATTACTTACGAATCCTGCGCAATGGAAGGATTTGGTAGCCAAATCTTCGAAAGATATGAAACCCAATCACCTGGGTTTTCATGTTAAATTAGATGGCAATGTGGAAGCAATTGCTTTTGAACTCAATCATGATTTTCCAGAATTAATGCATAATCGACTTGGGTTGCACAGAGGAGATTCGTTGCAATTCAGGAAATACCTGCGCAGGCATGGGCAATTAAAATGCCCAAGTCAAAACGAACGCGGACGAAATGGGCTCCCTGCTTCCCATGTTGTTTTCCGCTTCCTATAGGCTGTGCAGAGGCTAAAAATTCAGTGAACAACTGAATTTTCGGCACTTTCAGCGACATTAGAAGTTCGCAAAATATCGAAAAATTGCCCGCATTGCAACCCTCTGAACCTTGTTCAGTTGTGCAGCCGTGCGGGCGGTTTTAACCGTAAAAAACATCGCGTGCATTTGACCGTCATCAAATATAAAGGAGGCAAATTTCAATGGAACTTCAATCCGCATTGCGCAAACTGGGGATTCAAGCCATGCGCCCGTTTCAATCTGACCTGCTGGAAAAACTGCAAAATGGTCAGGATATCATCTGCCTTGCACCAACCTCTGCTGGAAAAAGTTTGGTGTTTCAGACGTTTGCTTTAACCAGTGAAAAGTTGGTAATCGTGATAGAACCTCATCTAGCACTCGAACTCGACCAAGTTGCTAAGCTGCAAAAACATGGTATTCCTGTCGCCTGCATTAATGGGCTGATGCCTGTAAGCGAGCGCAAAATTGCTATTGATAAAATAAAATCAAAAGAGCTCCGGCTTTTATATTTAACTCCTGAAATGTTGCAAAATAAGGATTTAAAGCAAATATTTAGAAACATGGATATTGCTGGCATCATGGTGGATGAAGCCCATGCCATCAGCAAGCAAGGCGCAGGATTCCGGGAGGATTACCTAAAAATTGGCTCATTCATAGACGCTCTGCCCAATCGCCCTATTGTGGGCGCGCTCACTGCTACAGCAACCAGAGCCACTGAAAAAGACATTACCGAGAAGCTCCATTTACAATGCCCGTACAGGCACTGTGCTGGCGTTACCCGTGATAACATTGAATTATCCGTAACTGAAATCGGAAACGGTTTGGGCGGACGTAAGGATGCCGACATCATCGAACAACGCAAACGTGAAAAAATCTGCCGATGCCTTAACAAACAAAGAGATGGACGTATTGTTATTTACTGCAACACCATCTCAAGAGTTGAAAATCTATATGAATACTTGCAGGATAAAGGTTATTCCGTTGAATTTTATCATGGGAAATGTGATCGCAAGCCCGACCGATTGAGAGCCTTTGCACAAGGCGATGTAAAAATTATGGTAGCAACCAATGCGTTTGGTTTGGGTGTGGATATCCCAGATATTCGACTGATTATCCATCATTCACCACTAATGGGACTAGACGATTACGTGCAGGAAGTTGGGCGAGCAGGACGTGATGGAAAAAAGTCCAAAGCATTACTGCTATGGCATGAGTACGACTTTACAATAAATGAGAGATTGATTCGAGAAGCTCAAATGAAATTGACGGGTCGTGAACTGAAAAACCGACTTGACGCACTGAAAGCCCTTCATACATACGCAAAAAATGAGCAAGACTGCCGTTGGCAACTTATCCGTGATTTCTTTAGTGAAGATAAAGGTAAGCGATGCAAAAAGCGATGTGACAATTGCCGCTTCAAATAACTGCCTGCCCGCTGCATTTATCAGATGCAGCGATTCTTTTTTTTTGTTAGAAGCTAAACAGGCAGCCATACCGATGCAAGCGGCAATAAACATAAACGATTTGATTTTGTTAGAAATCTGTTAGAAAACGTGCTTCTAATTTAG
>CAJUDU010000126.1 GCA_910584935.1 uncultured Butyricicoccus sp.
TCATGTTTCGATTGCATGTGATTTGAGAGGAGCTTTAATCAGTGGTTCCTTAACAATGCGCCGCCCGAGCTGCCCGGAGAGGTAGGCGCGGTAAACTGTATCATTGATTTTTCTTCAATCTGCCGAAATCCTGAAATAATGCCGTCTGAAACCGAATTGAACAACCCAAGCGGGCTGCCAATGGCAACCACCTGCTGCCCACGCACCAACCCGCCGCCGCGGTAAACTGGCAGCGGCGGACGGTCATATTCCGCAATGCGGAGCAAAGCAAGGTCATAAGCGCTATGGTATTTCAGCAGTTCATCGGTTATGTAAGGCTGGTCATCATTTTCAAGCCGTATGCGGTAAGCACAACCGCCGCGTACCACATGGAAATTGGTTAGGATAATGCCTGGGGCAATGAGTACGCCGGAACCTGACCCAAGGCAATCCCCTGTTTGCTCCAGTGTTTCAATCATCACGACAGATGCCGCCAACTGCGCAAGCTGTTCATATGCTAATTCTTTGGGCTGAGATGCCGCCTGCGGCGGATGCGCCGCAGGTGGCGTGCGTACCCGTTCCCGCATGGGAACGGGCATAGGAGCGGCGGAATGCCGCCCTGGATGCGGCGGCAGCCGCATACGCTGCTTCCCAGCAAGCTGGGGCGCTGGCGCAGGCGCCGGAATCAGCGGGGTGTCAGGGCACGGTGTGCCCTGCATCTGGCAGACATACGGCAATAAGCCTTCCGGCAAAGCTGGTTCGCCTTTTGGACAAACCACCGCAACATCACAGCCAAGCCGGGTGAGCAGGTAAAAGAAAAGCGATTCTGCCAAACCCGGTTGGCTGAGATATACCGCCTTTGGCGGCACAGACAGCAATTTTCCTGCCGGAAATAATGCTGGCAGATACCGGTACGCCCAATAAAGCAGCTTTATCTGAAAATTGCGCAGCATGGAAGCGGTTGTATGCTGCCGGTATTGCTGATAAAGGCTGATCATTTCTGAAAAAGCAATGGAAAAGGTTTCAGCAAGCAGTGAGTCGGCAAAATCAAAGGGTAAAGCCTGTGGTTTGCCCGCTGAAAAAAGCCAAGTTTGTGCTTTTGCCGCATCTTCTGGGCAAAGATATGTATCCAATCGGTTTTCACAAAGGATGCCAGTATCCTTTGCCGATGCAACCAGTGTACCAAGCCTTTGACAAAATGGTTCCGGCTTATCCGGGCAGCCTGCCCAACATATAAAATATACATCTTTTACAGGCGGGCGGTATGCGCCCCGCATAGAGCAAAACACATCAAAACTGGTAATCCGCATGGGGTTATACCGCACTTGCAAACCGTTTGCTGATATCATAAAGGATTCCCCTTTCCTTGTGATGAAAAAAATCCCCTGCCATTTGAAAGGGCAAGGGATTTTGTGTTTATGGGAGTATCTGATAACCGTTTTTGCGCAGGGCTGCCAATAAGCGTTTACCATGTTCCTTGCCGCCAACCTCACATACAACATGAATAATCGCATCCCCAATATCCAAATCAGCTTGTACCCTATCATGCTGGAACCGGATAATATTTGCGTTTTGTTCAGCGACAAGATGGGCAAAGCGTTCCAATGCGCCAGGCGCATCCGGCATAATGGTGGAGAATTTCAAATGGCGGCTGCGAGTGACAAGCCCTTTTTCCACAATCTTATGGATAAAGGATACATCAATATTTCCGCCGGATAAGACACAAGCCACTTTTTTGCCTGCAATATCAATTTTCGGGTTTAATACAGCGGCAAGTGAAGCAGCACCAGAAGGTTCTACTACTTGTTTTGCCCGTTCAATCAGCAAAAGAATTGCACCTGCAATATCTGAATCAGATACTGTCACCATTTTATCAACATATTGATTGATGTATTCCATGGTCTTGGTGCCCGGCGTTTTGACAGCAATGCCATCCGCAATGGTATGCACCGAGGTGGAAGGGGATATTTTATCTTTATGGAAAGATGCAACAATAGAATTTGCGCCTTCTGCTTGTACACCGATAATTTGAATGCGTGGGTTGATTTGTTTGATGCAAGCAGCAACCCCAGAAATCAACCCGCCGCCGCCTGCCGGAACAAAAATCATATCCACGGTGGGTAAATCGGACAGGATTTCTAAAGCGATAGTGCCCTGCCCTGCCATAACATCTTCATCATCAAATGGATGGATAAACTCCGCGCCTTCCTGTTCGACAATTTCACAGGCTTTGGCATATGCCTCATCATAAATCGCGCCATGCAAAATCACTTTTGCGCCATAGCCTTCAGTTGCGGATACTTTGGCAATTGGTGTGGAACGCGGCATCACAATTGTCGCTGGTACGCCAATTTGTGCCGAAGCAAACGCAACCCCCTGCGCATGGTTGCCAGCAGAGGAAGCGACAACCGCAGTTAGTCCGCCTTCTTCATAGCGCTTCATAATTTTGTTATATGCACCGCGCACTTTAAATGAGCCGGTCTTTTGTTGGTTTTCTGATTTGAGATAAACTTCTGCCCCAGACATAGATGAAAATGTTGTGGAGGAAGAAAGCGGGATGCTGTGGATGACATTTTTCAGGCGGGCAGCCGCAGCCTGGAAGTCATTTACACTCAACATAGTAGAAACTCCTTTATATATAGTACAGTTCCCATTCAGTTTACCACGGTACAGGGCAAAATACAAGCCCTCGTATGCAGCCGTTTTATCATTATGACAGCTTGTGAAAATGCTTTATTTTTTAATTTGCCTGCCAAAACAACATATTGTTTTCAAACCGGGCAGACAGCTTACCACTGTCTTTCAACCAGGATAAATATGACCGCACGGTACTTCCCACTAAAACATATTGTTCAAAATTCATGGATAATCCATATGTGTCAAAAAGCTTTTGCAGCAGCACTTCAAAACAAAGCGGCTGCCTGCAAAGCGCAAGGATTTGCTCCGCAATTTGCTGCACTTTGTCAATATTATATTGGGCAAGGGGCGCAATATCGGTTGCTGGCGCGGCATGGGCTGGGATAAACAGCTCTGCCCGCAAGGTTTTTATCATCTCTAGGGTTTTTAAGTACGCCGCTACATCATAAATAAACCCAATCTGATATTTATCCAGCGTTTCTTTGCTGGACAGGCAATCTGCTAAATAAACCACATTATCCGGTGTGCGAAACCCTACCATATCAAAAAAATGCCCTGGCAATGGGATTAATGCAAAGCCTTTTGGCAGGCATTCCGGCGTCAATAATGCGGCATCGCTTGGCTGTGCCATTAGGAATTTATGTCGTAAATCCTTACAGGGATAACCGCCATATAAAAATGCCGGTTCCAATATCGGATAGCAGGTAAAGGCGCATTCAATCGCTGGCGCATAGATTTTGCAGCCGGTTTGTGCCTGTAAATAACGATTGCCGCCAATATGATCCGCATTGGAATGGGTATTGTAAATCGCTGTGAGCTGCCAGCCATTGGCATCTAAAAGCTGGCGGACTTTCCGTCCTGCATCTTTGTCATTGCCGCTGTCAATCAAACAGACCTGTTGTTCTGATAGTTTGACCAGCCCAATTTTTGCTGGGCTTTGGATGTAATAACTTTGTGCAGAAACCTGTATAAGTTCATACATTTTGCACCATTCCCCTTTCATACCCCGGATAAAATATGGTATGATATACTGTACATACTGTACATGATATATTTTGATAATCATGCGGCATATCCGCCCGAAACCGGACTGCCTGTTTGGGCTGCACAGTCATCACTTTTTCACCTACGATAAGCTGTAAACTGCCTTCTAAAACAAAAATATGTTCCTCTACACCATCTTCATGTTTATCAGAATGGTGATGGCATCCCGCATCAAATTCCATATAAAATGTTTCCACCCGCCGCACAGGATCAAATACAAACAATGGATATGCACGCATTTTCCCGTTGTCCCCCAAAATAACAGTCTGTTCATTGGGGCTTGCAATTTCATATTCTGCCTGCTGTTCCTCCAGAAAAACTGAAAACGGCACTTTAAAGCCAACTGCAATTTTCCAAAGGGTGGTCACTGTTGGTGTTGACTGCCCCCGCTCAATCTGCCCTAACATTGGTTTGCTGACACCGGTAATTTGTGCGGCATCCTCTAAGGTCATCCCACGGGCACTGCGGATGCTTTTTAAGGCTTGCCCGATCCGGCGGTTAATTTTTTGCATTCGATACACCCGCTTTATCTGTTATCTTAATCTTTTATAATAATATAACATATTATGAGGGATAATAAAACCCCCGCATCACAAAAAACAGCACTGGCACACAGTATAATCTGTGTTTTTGCCAGTGCCGCTTTCTTTATTATCCTTTGGAGAGAATATTTGTATTATGCCTTATTTGTCGTTTGTCTTTTTACGAGGTTTTAATAACCCTGTGCCAAGAATCGCGGCAAAACATAACTCAATCCAAAGCCATGGATGACCTGAGTCATCGGTTTTTGGCGTCATATCCAGACGCGCCAATGGGGTTGACGCTGGGATAAATGACGCCAAGGGGGCTGGCTCCTCTGGAAGGTAGACATATTCTTCATTTTCCGGGTCCCAAGTTTTAATGTACGTTTGTGGAACATTATCTTCCATAATCGTGATTTCCTCTGGGCTGTCTGGTGCATTCGGGTCTGGTTCTTCACCAGGATAATAAATCCGCGGTACATCTGGCTCATGGGATCGTTGGTGTCGGGTCTGGATGCTTTACTTTCGTGCTAGGAGGTGAAGACGTTGGATTGTTGGGACGCTCATTTCCCTTTGCTATGCTAAGCAAGCGCTGATACGCATAACTGTAACCTACACTTGCAACTTCTGCATTATCTTTTCGGAATCTTCATTCTGACTTATAAATTCCCAATATGATTCTTAAGCATTATATTTTACAGCTCTATTTCAGTGTAATAAATACTAAAAATAAAGTGTTTCCGTTCACTTATCCAAACCACAATATCGTTAAATTAATTTCTCGAAATATAAATTACACTATTTTATTTATTATATCTAGATAGTGTCTACATGAGTTAAGCACGAATAGCAGCCCAAATAGCGATACA
>CAJUDU010000127.1 GCA_910584935.1 uncultured Butyricicoccus sp.
TGGAGGAAAAAGTAGAGGATACCCGAATAAAATTTGAAGAAAAATTTGATAATTCTTCAAATAAAATGGCTGTACTCTGGGAGGCAATTCAATATTTTATGGAAGCAGACGATGACGACAATGATAATATAGAATTAGAATCTTTGGCAGAACATTCAACTGAAAAAGAGTGCTTACTGCCATATGGGCTCACCAAATCAGAAGCTTTAGAACAAGCAGATCAGTCCTATCAAGATTTCCAGGCGCGTGTTAAAACATTCGGATTCCCTTTAGATGATAAGACCTTACTATGCCAAATGTTAGCTGATTATGCGCAAAAACAGTCTTCTCCTGAATTGCTGCGATTATATTGTGATATTGTGTGCGATACTGGATTTCTTTTGGATTTGAACCGTGAACAATATACAGCGGATTCTATAAAAATACAAGCATGGGCAACCGGAAAACAAAATGCGGACAATCTATATGCTGTATTATCTGAGCGGGCAGGTATAGCTTTGCAGTTTCGGGAATTGCTTTCAGAAGCACAAAAAATCCGATCTGTAGAACTCCAAAACGCATTATATGATTCACAAGCGCAGCAGGAAATATATAAACTTTATAAAAAATTATTCCGTATCAATGAAGATTGTACATATCTTTTAGATAATATTGCATATTTACTGCAAATTACAGAAAGTGTGAACGCATTTTCTGTTTTGAAACCATTATTTTTTTATCGCATACTAACGCTCCATGGAAAACGCTTGCAGAAAACAGAAGCAATCCAAATAAATTTTGGAAAACTCTGGGATAACAAAGCATATCGCATTGATACTGATAATGGAAAGAATCACAAAACATATCTGTGTTATCTTATGCTTTTCTATCGGCTGTGCAAGATTTTTGAATCTGATTCACAAGTTATCCTTCCATTAAACTGCTATGGGTTTGAGCGTTTATCAAACCTTGGGGATTTTTATCGCATACATATGAAAAATAAAGCAAATATCTCATTCTTTGAGGCGCGTTTTGATACTATGGATAGACAGCACTTGCTTTCTAATCAATTGATAAATATAAAAGACAGTGTGTCACGCAAATATATGGAAACTGCTGTGAAATTTTTAATTTATGGGGCATAAAACAACATGATTTCAAGAAAATTGCCCCATTATCTGAATGAAAATGATAATGAGGCAATATGTTTGTGTTATTTCATGACAGCAATTTTACTGGAATAATTGCAGCACACCTTCCGGCATTTGATTTGCCTGTGCAAGCATAGCCTGCGCGGATTGCAGCAAAATATTAGTTTTTGTATATTCCATCATTTCTTCTGCAACATCCGTATCACGGATACGGCTTTCCGCTTCTGTCAAATGTTCTACAGCCTGGCTTAAATCCGCACGATTATGTTCCAATCGGTTCATATATGCACCATAGGAACCACGGATTTCTGATATCCGGTTAATGGCATTCTTAATAATCGGCATAGATTTCCAAGCATTTTCCTGCGTTGAAATATTCAACGCATTCAATTGCATTGATTCACGTGACAAATAAAATAATGGGATTTCTAATATTTCTCCTGTATTTGCACCGATTTGTAAAATCAATCCTTTGCCATACTGTGGCGGCGGAACTGGTTCTGGCATAGGTTTTGGAGGAGGTACCGGTTTCGATGGAACAACCGGTCTTGTCGTATCTGATTCGACAGATTCTGGGGGTGGATCTGTACTGTAAGTCGGCTTTTTCGCTGGTTCTGGCTTTGCCTGTCCAGTTGCACGGAATGTCCCTGAATCTGCGTAAAACACCAGTGAGAGGTTTGCTGTCTGCCCTGTTGCTGCATCGGTATCATAAGTGATAGTAAGCGTATGGTTTGTGCCAGACATCCAAATGAATGTGTGGTGATCATTCAACGGTTTATGGGACAAATCCCGCTGCAGCGGCGTACCGTCAACCAAAATTTGAATGTTTTTTTGCATCTTCTGGCAGTGGCAGCGGATAACCATATGTTTTCAGCGTTCCACCGTCCGCTAGTGGTGACTGCCCGGCGGGCACCTGAAATAGGTACAGGGGATACGCATACAGCGGATCACCATTTTTATCAACCGCACCAGAGGTGCTATATAAACCTTCCCCGACTTCACCAGGACGTACACTGGTATTTTTCCCGGTGATAATCAGTTTGCCTTCTTTTCCTTCCGTGTGTTTTGAATCTGTGTACGATATAATATTCCCGCCATTATGATTCATACCACCACTTGCTGAAACAATCACTTTTGCAGTATCATCATCCGGGTCACCAATGGTAATATTGCCACCGGTAGAAGATCGTCCTGCGCCAATCCCGGTGGAATCCGTGCCGCCAACAGCGGAAACTGTACCTTTTTTAATGAAAATATCCCCCACAGAACTGTTACTATATCCAGAACCGATCCCAACACCACTTTCACCGCCCTGCGCGGTTACACTTTTATCTGTATCAATCAAAATTGCTGGGATTGTTTCATATACATAAGCACCATTTGCATCCTTAATAGGATTGCCCTGTTCATCAAATTTCTGGATTGTTATATTCGATGCTTTTGAACCGCTGCTGCCTGCACCAATTCCTGCACCGTTATTCCCGCCCTTTGCCAGCAGCACTTCTGCGTCATCACTGATTTCAATCCCTTTACAAGTGCCCCTCCAGGAAGCACCAATCCCTGCACCGTCATTACCGCCCAGCGCACTTACAATCACGGCAGTACCATCAATTGTAATCTTTTCACTGGTGCCCTGACAGCCAGAACCAATCCCTGTGCCATGTTGAAGGCTAAGTGCAGTAATCCGTCCGCCATGGATATCAATCGTACCATTTGTTGCGGAACTGCTCCAGCCACCGCCAATTCCCGCGCCATGTCCATTGCTTTTTGCAGTGATTTCACCATTGGTAATTTCAATATTCCCAACCTTAGCATATTCTGCGCCGCCAATCCCAGCGCCATAACTGCCGCCAATCGCACGGATCATACCACCTTTAATCGTAATGGAAGCATCCATATCTGTAGTAGATGTTCCGCCGCGACCGATCCCAGCGCCATAAGTGCCGCCTGTGGCATTCAAAACGCCAGTATTTCCTGTAATCGTCAGATGTGTATCATTTCCAATTGAAATCCCGGCATGACTTGCGCCACTCGTCAGCGTATTGGTAGAATCATCTGTTATATTTAGCGAAACATAGTTGCCATTTCCCAAAGACATTGCACTGGCATTATCTTTCATCACACATTCTATGCCGTTAAGGTTCAATTTGAGCGCCTGCGCAGGGTCTGTTGCAATATTATCTGCAATTTCAATCCTGCCAATGGTTGTACTGCCATCTGCTTCTGTCAATTTGCCGCCGCTGATGGTAAGTTCCGTATTTTTCAGAACTTTTAATGTATTGGTATTTGCATCATAAGTCCAGTCAGTATCTTTTGTACCACCGATAACTGTAAAGGGAATATCCGGTTCTATCCATGTTAGAGTACCATTGTTATCTTGTACAGCCAAAGATTTTGTAACAGTTTTTCCTCCAGCTATGCCTGTAAATGTAACACGGTGAACCGATGCGGGATCAAACCACAAGTTGCCTTGCTGCCCATGAGGGATATTCATTTTATGTGGTGTGCCATCAATAGTCAGTGATGTGATATTTCCACCGGAAAAGTCTGAAAGTTTATCATTCCAGGGAAGCGAAATTGATTTTACCGCTTTGCCTGCTGAATTTTTGACCGGATTTGATGCGCTAATTGCTGCGCCAATAAAGGCACTATCAACAACCACATTTCCTGCAGTGATTGTGCCTGTGCCACTACTTACCATAATGGCGCCGCTTTTGAATGTCATATCATTTGTTCCATCACTGGTAAAAGTATTAGCTTTTAATGTGCCAGTCCCTTCAAATGATACCTTTGCATTAGCACCAAGTTTGATGCTGTCAATATTATTTTCCTGATTAAGTTCAAACTTGACATTTGCACCATCTTTTACTTCAATCGTGTCAGAAACTGTTGTATTGATACCACTTAATGTGATTTTCCCAGCCGCAGCGGCATCAATAACAATTTTATCCTGCAATGTTGATGCAGCTGGTGTTTTCATGGAAATTTTAATATCACCGCCTGCTTTAACCGTTAGTGTATGGGTTCCGCTGTCATATTGAATATCCCCGTCTGCCGCACCGGTTATAATAAAATCACCGTATTCCTTTTTCAGATTTCCTTCAACAAAACCAGTCGGCGGTATTCCATCTGTATCCGTTGCGCCGCCACTGTAAATTTCATACCCGGAAGGATATACATTCTTGACAGTACCAGATGATGGGTCAAGTTTGAATAATGTAACCGTGGTATCTGGTGTATCCGGCGCTCTATCAACATCCCCAGCTTTTTCTGCGCCGCCTCACCGTGGAACAGGAAGGTCAGCAGTTCCATCACATCATTGTCGGTCAGCAGAGACGGTTCCCGGATAAAGGTCTCCAGCATACCACCGCGGGTACAGAGGCGATGCGTCCGCTCCGCTCTTGTCAGCCTCGCCATCCCATGGGCGAGGGTCTTTTCATCATTGGCGGCTTTGCGAAGATGCCGCTGTCCGGCCTCCCGCTTCTTCTGGAGTTTGTCCAGCTTTTCGCTCATGGTGTAGTCCTCCTCTCTGATTTAGGGCAAAAGAAAAGCGCCCAACTTTTTACGGTTGAGCGCCTTGAGTCTGCCTGCTATCAATTTTCATCTCCATACGGAACAGATTCTACTGCGACCATTCCGGGCAGAGTATTATCCATCATGTCTTGATAATTCACAATCTTGTGTTCAGTGACAGGCTCAGCCGGGCTGACCAGCCCGAAATATTTTTCAAAAAACGCTTTCAATTTATCAATCACAGTCAGCTTTTTCTTATCGCGGGAGCCACCGCCGCCGAAACGGGAAACAGGCGGCAGCAGTC
>CAJUDU010000128.1 GCA_910584935.1 uncultured Butyricicoccus sp.
CGGGACTTTCACCCGTTAGAACGTGCGCTCGCCGGGCGCACTGAAAAAACGCCGCGGACTTTTTCAAAATCCGCGGCGTTGTCTGGGGCGCAGAAACAGGCGGCGTCTTGCCGACATCGCCCGTTTTCTGTGCTGTTGTTCACTTGTTTGCGCCGCCCCGTTTTCCGCTGCCCTTAAAAAAACATTGATTTTATTGGGTTTCTCCATATTTTCTTATAGCAACACCCTTAAACCGGGGATATTTTATAGACGGGTAAGCCTTTGCAAATTTTTCATCTGCTAATTATATTGCATCAACGAAGCTCATGGTAATTAGATCCACTGCATTTGACTCTCGTTGTCTGTAATCATTTTCTCACATCACAGGATATACTTGCAGAATTACAAATACAAGCAGAGTCAAAATCAGATGCTTTCCCAAAATATCCTCTTGCGCTCTTTCTCTCTTTTGATATCCTTTTAAAGGAAGATATAAGGGGTTTTCGAGGGGTTTACAAGAATTATTGCTTTGCCATGCTTGCTACTTCTGCAGCAAAGTCATCCACTTTCTTTTCAATCCCTTCGCCTTTTTCAAAGCGTACATATTTCACAAGTTCAATTTCGCCACCCAGGGATTTTGCAACCTCTGCAATATGCTTTTCAACAGAAACCTTGTTTTCCTTCACAAAGGCTTGCTGTAACAGGCAGTTTTCCTCATAATATTTGCCAATACGACCATCGACCATCTTGTGGATAATCTGTTCCGGCTTTGGCTTTGCCGCAGTTTTGTTTTCTTCGAGCGCCTGTGCCAGCAGAATTTCTTTTTCCTTTGCGAGGGTTGTTTCGTCAACATCAGACTTGTCCATAAATGATGGATTCATAGCGGCTGCCTGCATACCGATATCCTTGCCCAACTCCAGTACAGTTGCATTACCCTTGATGTTATCGGAAACGCGCAGTGCAACCAGCACGCCAATTACGCCGCCTGCATGGGTATAAGATACATTGACAGTGGAATCATCATACCGCGCAAAACGGCGGATCTGAATGTTTTCGCCAATTGTCAGCACTTTTTCCTGCAAAGCAGCTTCTACAGTTTGACCATCCATTTGGCAAGCCTTCAGCGCGTCAACATCTGCCGGGTTCTGCTGCATAACAACAGAAGCCAAATCGGATACAAATTTCTGGAAATCAGCATTCTTTGCCACAAAGTCGGTTTCGGAGTTTACTTCGATAATGCCGCCTACGCCGCATTCCGGGCAAACCTTTGCGCAAACCATGCCTTCGGCAGCAATACGTCCAGCCTTCTTTGCAGCTTTTGCAAGACCTTTTTCACGCAAATGCTCAATTGCCTTGTCAAAATCGCCATCTGTTTCTTTCAGTGCATTTTTGCAGTCCATCATGCCTACGCCAGTCATCTCGCGTAGCTTTTTTACATCAGCAGCTGTAAAAGCCATTTTTAATATCCCTCCTGAAAAATCAAAAGCCGGGAAGCATCAGACAGATTTGAATCGCCCTGTTTTGCATGGCGCAGACCTGCTGATTGCCTCCCACCTGAACATCGTTATTCTTACTCAGCCTTTTCTGCCTGAGGCTGTTCTTCCTGTGCTTCATCCTCAAGCTGTTCGCCCTGCTTGCCTTCGATAACAGCATTTGCCATTGTCTGGGAAATCAGCTTGATAGCACGGATTGCGTCATCATTACCCGGAATAACATAATCAATTTCGTCCGGGTCACAGTTGGTATCTACAATCGCAACAACTGGGATGCCCAGCTTGCGTGCTTCAGCAATTGCGTTCTTTTCTTTGCGCGGGTCAACAACAAACATTGCACCCGGCAGCTTCTTCATATCTTTTACGCCGCCCAGATATTTTTCCAGCTTGGCAATTTCCAGTTGAAGCTTGATGACTTCTTTTTTGGGGAGCAGGTCAAATGTGCCGTCTTCCTGCATTTTCTTGAGCTGGTTCAGGCGTGCGATACGGGTACGCATGGTTTTAAAGTTGGTCAGCATACCGCCCAACCAGCGTGCGTTTACATAGAACTGGCCAGCGCGCAGCGCTTCTTCGCGGATAGCATCTTGTGCCTGTTTTTTGGTGCCGACAAACAGGATGGATTCCCCTGCTGCTGCAATGTCACGGACAAAGAAGTATGCTTCTTCAAGTTTCTTGACGGTCTTTTGCAGGTCGATAATATAGATGCCATTGCGTTCGGTGAAGATGTATGGAGCCATCTTCGGGTTCCAGCGGCGGGTCTGGTGTCCAAAGTGTACGCCAGCTTCCAACAGCTGTTTCATAGAAATTACTGCCATGATAAATTTTCCTCCTTGGTTTTACCGCCATCCCGGGTCATCTGTCAGGCGGCAGCTTATCTGCAAAAACAAGCCACCTGCCGCTCGCATCGCGGGATGTGTGTCATATAATCATGCCTAAATATTTTACCACGGTTATATAGGACTTGTCAAAACATTTTTGGTCATTTTACAAAATTACAGTGGGTCTATTGGTTTAATGGGCAGGCGGCCACCATTTTTTACGCTCTCGACGTGGGATTGGGCGATCATACCGAACTAGGATAATATCATCCCCAATTTTATCAATCTCTTCCCATGGGATAATATAATCTTCTTCGCGCCCAAACAATCCAAAAAACCGGCACCGCCCTGGCACAACCAATGCAACAACCCGTCCGCATACCACATCAATTTCCACATCTCCGACATAACCCATGCGGCACCCATCACATAAGTTAATAACTTCTTTGCACCGCAAATCTGCAATGCGGTTATTTTGTGACATAAACGCCTTCCTTTCTGTTAATCTTCCAGGATTTTGCCCAGGAATTTTTCTGCGCTGACGCCTGCTGGGCGGTTATACCGCCCCAGATGGTATAAGCATTCCGGCTGTTCGCGGCGCAGGGTATTTACTTTTTCTTCGCAGCTCAGCGAACAGGCAAAGCCTAAACTTTTTATCACATCCTCGCTTTCGCGGCTATATGCCCCATAGGGGTATGTATAACAGATGGGCGTAGGAACGCCGCCTTCAATCAGCAGTTTTTGTGTGCGCTCAGTGTCCTCAAGCAGCAAAGCGCGGTAACTTTCCAAGCTTTCGCCGCGCATACGCAGGCTGCCTTTCCGAGCGTCATTTTCATGCAGGTCGTATGAATGGTTCTGGATTTCAAATGTTCCGTCCTCACTGATTTCACACAATCGGTTGATGTTCAAATAAGACCAATACGCATTTTCCTGCCCGCTTTGGGTATACTGCTCCACCTGCTTGCCAATCACAGAAATAACAGCTTTCATCCCTTGCCCCTTTAATAGTGGATACGCATATAAATAATTGTTAAAATGCCCATCATCAAAGGTCAGCATGACGGGTTTTTCCGGCAGATCTGCAAGTCCATCCACATACCGCACCAAATCAGATACTACAACGGTTTCATATCCATGCTCCTTGAGCCATGCAAGGTCTGCGCTGATGGTATCCGGGCTGACCACATATTTCCCAGCCTGCGCCTGGTCGCGCAGTACGCTGTGGTACATAATCACTGGCAGGCGGACTTGCTGCTGGGTATCTGATACAGCAGCAACCATTTCGGCTTCTGCTAGGCCGCGTTCTACAGCGGCATTATTTGCGGTAAACACCACACCCAGCACAAAACAGGTAAGTACCATTTGTAAAAGCGTCTTTTTCATCCTGTGCCCTCCCTTTGCAGAGCGTTTATTACACCTTATGCCTGCTGACAGCAGATTAGAACAAAATGAAAACCGCCATCTTGCAGCACGGCAAAGCGGCGGTTAATCGTCTAAGCGTCTATTTTTTCTATGGTTTAAAACCCGTCCTCATCTACAACTGAAATATCCTACGGGATACGGCTGCGTAAAGCATCTACAAAACCACAGTACCATATTTGCGCGGTAGATTCCCTAAAACAGAAAAGCGTGCCGATTTTTGTATGCCCAAGTTCTAAATAAGTAATCTGTTAACTGCGGCATATGGCATCTGTGGTTTGGACGTACATTGTTACCTTGGTGAATCTGCTGAAGGGCGTTATGATATCGCACCATACACCCCAGGGCATGAAGTTGGCGGCAAAGTTGTCGCGATTGGTGCTGATGTAACAACATTTGCAGTCGGTGACAAAGTCACCGCAGAATGTGTTTTCGCTTGCGGACACTGCGCAAACTGCAAAGAAGGTTTAATGCCTTCTGCCTGCCTAAATTTCCGTGAGAAGCTTCCGGCAGTAATGCAGCATTACAGGCAATTTTTGATGTGGCGAGGCATAGTTGCCGCATTGCGTAAAACGCTTGTAATGATTGTGAAATTGTGTTTGCTGTTCGGTATTTTCATAACAGCCGCCAGTTTGCTTGCTGCCAAACCGCTGCTGCTTTTGAAAACCGACCCGACAATTATTAGCAGTTCCCAAACATATCTTTATGTACAGTTTTCTGGCACGCTTGTGATTATTGCTTATAACATGGCATCTGCTGTACTGCGCTGCCTTGGTGACAGCCGCACGCCGCTGCTTGCCATTGTCATTGCTTCTGTGGCAAACATTGTGCTGGATTTGCTGTTTGTTCTTGTATTTCATTGGGGGATTTTTGGCGCAGCAGTTGCAACTGTCATTGCGCAGTTTTTTCCTTGTATAATAGATTTCAGTTCCCCTCATCAACTGAAATCTATTATACAAGGGAAAACTGTATTCAAAGCATTCTCATTTTCCAATACAACAGAAGGCGGCAC
>CAJUDU010000129.1 GCA_910584935.1 uncultured Butyricicoccus sp.
AACGCAGGGATAATATCATCCGCATCTGCGCATCTTCCACACTTGCTATGTACCGGTTCAGCCGATTATATTCAATAACAGACTGCTTCACTTTCAGCTCAATCAAATCCCGCTGTTCTGCGATCAGGATGGCCAGATTGCCGGTCTTATCTCCACCGCCGACATGGGGCAAGCCAGTGATATTTTGCACGCCGCCGGACGCTGCCGCAGTCAGTTCAGCCAGTTTGCGCTTTTCCATTTCAATTTCACGATTCAGCCAGTATAATTGCGATAGTTCTTTTTTGGTCAATGCTGATTCATCCTCCTAATCTGGCGGCGGACTTTGGCTTCCATGGTTTTATGTAGTAACCCCGAATCTATATTCAGGAAATACTGCACCTGCTCCAGCATTACCATAACATCCGCCATTTCTTCCAGGACATCTGCTTGGGTTCCTTCACCATTCGCCAGCTTACTGAGTGCTACAATAAATTCCCCACATTCTTCAGTAGTTTTCTTGACTTGGTGCTGGAAACCATAATGTTTGGCAATGCGTTTAATATTTTGATTCATAATATCAGTCCTTTTCCGGCTATGCCTTATTTATCATTAAGTATCAACAGGCAGGAAAGCGCGGATATAATTTGTCGTTTTGTGTCGTCTGATGAAAATATGTCGATTTTTGTTTTATCATAAAACCATCTTTTATGAAAGGTGGCTTTTTCTATGTTAAAACCAGAATCTTTGCTATATTCAATTCTTGGGCCAATACGTTCCGATATTCGTCCGCTTGCCTGTGCTATAGAAGCTGCGGAACAACTTCTGTTTGTCCGGCATTTTCCCATAGATGACATCAAAGTCACAAAACATATCTATCCTTATGTTGCCGGACAAATACGGAAAAGCCCCTGCGCTGCTGCAAAAGCGGTTGAACGTTTATCGCCCCTTTGCTGGGACGCGCTCGTCCTGAAAAATTTGCTGTCAGTTTATATTGGTGACGATTCTATGCAGATGCCGCCTCCTGGCACGCTGGTCATTTACCTTGCGGTTTATGCGCATTTTGAGCTTCCTTTTTCTCTGGCAGTGAAGCAATATCCTGATATACTCTTTCCGCTTGACGCGGATGGCCATACTGCTGACATGGAAGTCATAGAAGCGCTCCGCCGTGCCCAGCCATTACCTGTTGTTCGACGCATGGCGTTTCTTTCATCAGATGGATATTCGCTGTTTCCAATTTGTCCTGCCTGCAATTGTACATTCGATCGCGATTTTCAAGCTTATTGCGATCACTGCGGTCAATGTCTTGATTGGTCTCATTATGAAGACGCCCATATTATTTTTCATGACAAGCCGCCTGTCTTGACCTAAGCTTTGCGTTAGTCACAGATACTTCACTGCTCATTAAGATTTTCTTTCAAATGCCTCATACCAATCCCATAAATAGCTGCTGCATCCTCTGGCGCCAGGCGGCTGGGCGTATCAAAGCAAATAATTACGCCCTTTCCCTTGTCAAATACGCCTTGGCATTCTTCCGCCACGCATCTGCCGTTGATGTTTGCAATGCAATTTGTGCTTCCACAAATATTTTCATTATCTGTATTCATTCTGCGTCCTCCTCGAAAATTTCTGCTGCCGTATTATAATGCCACACAGCCTGGTCGCGGGATAACGTAGGAAGATCGATTGCGTTTATTTCCCCACAGCATTTGACCACTACGCATTCACCATCAAAATTTGCAATGCAGTTTACGCATTTACAGTTTTTCATCTTACGTCCTCCATTTCCGGCTGAAAGCCGTTCTAAGCGTCTTTAATACACCGCGTCATCTTTCCTTGCAGACGGTGCACAAACGCCTTACGCAGCGTCTGTGTGTATTCTGGCTATGCTTTCGCTTTCACATTACGGATTCTCGCTTTCAGCGCATCCATCAAGGCATCCTGCGTATCTGCTTTGCCTTCCAGTGCTTTCATAACATCTTCATCCATGCCGCCAGAAACAACCAGATTATGTACAATCACTTTTTCTGTTTGCCCTTGCCGATGCAGGCGCTTATTTGCCTGCTGATACAGTTCCAGGCTCCACGTCAGCCCAAACCAGATTACATGATTGCCACCTTGCTGTAAATTCAGACCATACGCCGTGCTTGCCGGATGTGCAAGCAGGATATCAATTTTCCCGGCGTTCCAGTCATCCGCGTCCTGTGGCTTCTGATACTGCCGCACCCGTAAACCGGATTTGCCCAGCGCCTGTATGATGCGGTCGCGGTCATGCTGGAAGCCATAAAACACAAGTGCAGGTTTTCCGTTTAGGGCTTCGATAACTTCCAAGAAAACATCCAGCTTGCAGCGGTGGACTTCATGCACATCATGCTCCGCGCCATAAATTGCCCCATTGCATAGCTGTAACAGCTTGTTAGACAATACCGCTGCGCTGCCTGCGTCAATGGTTTCATCATCAATTTCAAGAAGCATATCACGCTCCATACGTTCATATGCCTTTTTCGCTGCAGCATCCAACACAACAGGGACATTCACACTGACCAGATCCGGCAGCTGCAAATAATCTTCCGCTTTCATACTGATGCAGATGTCGCCGATCAGGCGCTGCACAGTCTGTTCGGTTTCCCGCTTTGGCTTATACGAAAAAATCTGCTGTGCGTTCCGTGCATCTGGTACGAAATACCGTTCCCGATATCCAGTGATGGTCTTGCCGAGACGTTCGCCGCCGTCCAGTAAAAACACCTGCGCCCATAAATCCATTAAGCTGTTTGGCGCAGGCGTACCGGTCAGCTCCACAATACGCCCGATGCGGCTGCGCACCAGTTTCAGCGCCTTGAACCGTTTTGCCTGCGGGTTTTTGAAGCTGCTGCTTTCGTCCAATATCACCATATCAAAAGGCCAGTCATTGCGATAATAGTCCACCAGCCACACGACATTCTCGCGGTTTGTCACATAGATGTCCGCCGGAACGGCAAGCGCCCGTATCCGCCGCGGCGCACTGCCCAGCACGGCGGAAAACCGCAGCTGTTTCAGATGATCCCATTTCGCGGCTTCCTGCGTCCATGTTGCCTCTGCCACTTTCTTTGGCGCGATGACAAGCACTTTGGCTACTTGGAAGCGGTTGTAAATCAGTTCGTTTACCGCAGTCAGAGTGGATACCGTTTTTCCCAAACCCATATCCAGAAACAGTCCTATCGCAGAATCTGACACAACACGGTCAATGCAGTATTGCTGATATGGGTGCGGCTTAAAAATCATGGCTTCTCACCTCCAAGGGATTCTATGAGTTCATCGACCTGCGCTTTGCTGTCGATAACCAGAACCGGGAAGCCCAGGTCCTGCAGCCTGCGGATCTGGGCAGACTGCAAAGGACGGAGTTTTCCGCCGGGCGCTTTCAGCTCCGCAAAGACAGCCCTCCCACCCGGCAGGCACACCAATCTATCAGGCACACCATCATTTCCAGGACTGATAAACTTATAAGCACGTCCGCCAAAACTGGAAATTCGGGTTCTTAAATATGCTTCGATTTCCTTTTCTTTCATGTGTCCTCCTCTGGAAGGCAACAATGTCAACAATCTTTCCGTATATATACGCGATTAGGGCGTTTAGGGGGATTAGGACGCGTATATTCCTCCTAATCTTCCTAATTTCAAAAGTTTATATGAAAAGATTGTTACTTTGTTGCCAACCCCGTTTATAAAGAAAATTTATTCAGTGATTCATCGTGTTCGCGAAAAAATCTGCTTTTATACGCGGCAACAAATTCAGGCAACAATCTTAAAACAGTTTGTTGCTTTGTTGCCGCTATCCAACTTTGTTGCTAAGATTGTTGCTAACATATAAAAGGATTTTATATTTTATTTTCTTTTTAAGTTGTTATTACCCAATGGAATTTAAGGAATATATATACTAATTAAATTTTCTCAAATCCACGCTGCGTTTTGTAACAGCCGAATTTCGTTGCGTTACGCATCCGTTTCCAGTTCGGCTGCATTTCAATGATGGCATTTATCTCTGCCGAATCAGAATTTTTAATGAATCGTGCATCGCCCCCAAGCGCTTCGCACCAGACCTCTAAAGCGCAAACCCGCATACGTGGTACAAGTTCGCCGTTGTATGTTTCTGGATTGTCCCAATATATTCGTCTGGCAAGTAAGTCCCGGCTGCTCCAATCTGCGGGGATGGGCTGTTCGAGAAAATCGCGGATAATCCCTTCCCGCACAGAATGTTCCCTGTGCTGTTCCTGTATTGCTTTCGCGGTTTCCTCAAGTTCGCCGACCAAATATAATTTCTCGCCAAGCCGCCAGCGCAGTACAGCTTCCGCCCAAATCTGATCACGTTCTTCAGGCAAGTCTGACCACACATCTTTTATCGCAGGATACAAGCCGACATCTACTGGCCAAAATCTTCTGTTGCCTGTCAAATCGCGCAAATACTCCGCGGTATTTGTCGTGCCAAAAAATACACAGCGGCGCGGAAATTCTTTCACGTGCCTGCCATACGCCGCCCGAAAACGGTCATGCTGCTGACTGACAAACTGCTTGATACGATTGACATCTACACGGTGAAAAGCTTGCAATTCTGCAATTTCAACAAGCCATACGCCCTGCAATAATTCACTTGCTTCCTTACCTTCAAATGTACGGATGCTGTCGTTAAACCAGCCGTGTGCCATGGTGCTGATCAGCGTGGATTTACCCAAGCCCTGCGCTCCACCCAAAATCA
>CAJUDU010000130.1 GCA_910584935.1 uncultured Butyricicoccus sp.
ATTGTCTGGCGTAAGCTCATTCGTGTTCATCGTTAATTTCGGGATAGACTCTTATACTTTACCCAGAACTTATTCACTTGGAGGAAATGAACAGGAAGTTTTGTGAATTGAAGGATTCACCAGATATTCAGGCTGTGCCAGATGACAGAATCAATGAGCCGCCTACAAAATGGGTGCATGAACTGTTTGATTTATTTTTGGATTATTACCGGCAAAATGAAAGTATTGTTGATGATAAGCAAGGCAACCCCAGCATTGAAATGCAGCGTCAGCGATTATACGCAGCATTGGAACTTCGGGACTTGAGTGACCGGTTCCAGGATGATAACTCAAGCAGTGATGAAGTACAGATGAAAACAACGCTCAAATCTTACATACATGATTTAATCAATCTGATGATGCAATATCCGCACCTTCGTAACTGTAATAAGAATTTCAAAGAGTTTTGGAAACAGCATGAAGAAAATGCAAGCGACAGTAATTTTAGTGAGCGTATGAAAAACCGTAAAGCAAAAATTTCTGCACTTTTATTGATTCACGAGGATATTCGCTTATATCAGGGAAAAATGGAGGATATCGTTCCGTTTTTTGAAACCATACTTCAAAGCTACAGGGATGAACGTTTATATCAATTTTTTCTGAATTTATATCAATCTATAACGCAGTATCCTATTTTACAAACACTTGCACCAGTTTATGTGTGGCGATTATTCAGTCGGCATCGCAATCCTTTGTTTCAAGGCAAAAACGCTCTTTTTACCGGTAAGAAATCGGTTGACTTCTCGCCAACCCCGCTTTTTAATGAACTGACATCAACATTGCTAAGCGAGGAGTCCACCTCAAAGCGGCATATGGATGCAGATCAAAGTCTTTTTATCAGCCTTGAGGACTTTTTTAAACCTGATCCAAATGAGATTGCAGTGGATTTGCCCATGTGTGAACATATTTGGGGACGATTGCTTCATACGGAAATGCAAATATATAGCGCAACCAGTATCATTGGCTTAAAGCTGAAAACCAAGAAACCATTATTCCGAGGATTGCACCTGATTTATGAACCATTGCAGCATATGGCTGATGGGTTATGGAAGCAAATGCCGCGCAAAGATAACTTCTCAGTTACTCCAGAGCAAGCTGAGCAATTTTATATGGAAAATCGGAAGCATACTGACAAAGTGATGAAGCATCTGTTGGAGAGAAGCGGCGGAAAACCAGATGCTAGCAAAAAGATTTTGCCTATAGATAAATGCTGCGAAATTGCAGAGGTTGCCCTTTTACATTCAGATGAAGAAACACCACAAAAACTGCATAATCTCATGCAGCAATATATTAAAAGTGACACCATTTTACATGAATACGCTGCACTTTCCACAGAAAACTTCGAAAAAGTACAATTTGCGGTTTATCGTATTGCACTTGAGCGATATGCGCATAAACTGACACGGGATATTTTGAGTTTGTGCGCAGAGATATTTTATCAGCCTATCCCAAATGGTCTGATCAGCAAAATGTGGGATCAATGGTTTTGCGAACGTTCAGAAATTTGGGCATCAAAGCAAATAGAAGATACGACCATGATACGCGAAATTATGATTAAATCTCGAATCACAACAACACTTTATCCACCTAATGGAACAATCTATCCGCTTGATAAAATCCGCGCTGAAAACGAACTCATCATGCTGTCTGGGGATAATCCAAAAGCATATCAGCAATATCTATCCGATCAATCACATCACTTATCGGTCATTTTTGAACCGGAAATGCTGGATGCAGCAGAAGATATCAATCAGTTGATAAGCGATTTCATTACAATGACAAAGCTAGCAAAAGACGCCGGATTTTGTGGCATCAAAATCAATATTGGCAATGTTACTGTACCTGCCCAGCATCTTCTTGCAAATAACTTTACAACGATGGACAATGATGCTTTGATAGTGCTGGCGGATATCTTTTCGCCATTCACATATCTTGTCAAACAGATTCGGCAAATAGTAGACAACAAATTTCTTATTTTAGCAAAAGTGAATTTATACAGATATTCTCCACTGCCATTTGATATCCTTCGTGTACTATGTCGATGGCTAGCTGAGGATGGTGCAGATTTGCTTGAACTCCAAACGGAATTACTTCAAACCGCAGCAGATATTGCACAAAATCTTCCAGTGCCGGTGATTGTACCCGAAAATATACTTTTGCCCATTCCTAATACAGCAGAATTAACCATACAAAACACTGCCATCTGGGGGATTAATTTAACCGGTATTGGATAAATATTCAACCTGTATTCTGGAAAAGCGCTGCCATTGTCTGAAATGATTTTACATTATTATCCGGTGTCAAATGAGCATAATGCAGTGTTGACTGAATGCTGCTGTGTCCCAAGTATGCCTGAACTTCCTGTAAATCACAATTTTGCTTCATTAACGCCGATGCACAGCCATGGCGCATATCATGGAAGCGTATTTTTCGCAATTTCTGCTCTTTTAAGAACTTTTGAAACCGTTTTGATAATGTATCCGGACGCAATGGACCTCCATAGCGCCCTTTGAATATTGGTCCTGATGGTCGGGAAATTGTTGCTTTCATTTCAGACAGTAACGCCGCAACATTAGGATGCAGCGGGAAACTTCTTCGGCTGGCAGGTGTTTTCAGAATATTACTGCACACAACGTGAGTCCGACCAGATTCATCACGAAGGACAACTGCATTATGGCGAATATGCAACAATTTTTGTTTGAAATCGACATCTTCCCAACACAATCCGCATATTTCACCACAACGCAGACCGTATAATTGTGCCAATGTAACTGGAAGTTCCAAGGCATTGCCGCGTACCCTTTGCAGTAATTCTGCCTGCTCTTTAGCAGTATAGGGTTGCCGTTCACAAGGGATTGGAACAGGTAGTTCAATCCCGTCAACCGGATTTGCTTGCAGATAGCCGTTATTACAAGCATCCTGAAAAACCATGCGCAGTACCTTCGCATGATGATAAATTGTGGACTCTGCTTTTCCACATTTACGAAGTGCATCAATATAACAGCTTACGTCAGCTGGTGATATTTGACCAAACTCAGGTGTCATTTTATCAAAACAAGCCCCTGCAACATGGAGGATATTGGTATATTCATACAAACTTCGTGCAGATATTGCACGACCAATCTCCAGCCAATGATTGAAATAGGATGAAACAGGTTGATACAACGGTGATGTATCCAGCTCCCATTGCTCCAATTGTTGTTCTCGTTCAGCATCCTTGCGAAATTTCTGCATTCGCTTTTGCAACGCAGTCTCTGCCAAATAGCGAGGCTGTGCTGCAAAAATTTTTGTTGTTTCCCACGAGGTTACTTCACAACCGTTATCATAATATCTGATAATCGTATGGTAATAGTTCCCTCGAATTGTTATGTAACCGTGAATGTTGGAAATCATAATATTCCCTCCCGCTTTAGATGTTCGGTATAACTTTTATTATCGTTAAATTCATCATAGCAAAACAAACCAGAAACAGCAGTGCGGAATTCATGAAAAACAGGTACAGTTTAATTTGTGTGAAATCCGTTTGCGCTTTGGACACGTCGATAAAACGTATTCGGGCGCATATTTACCTGACGCATTGCTTCCCGTGCGGTTATCTCGCCGCGCTGCCACTTCATTACAACAGTGTGAAAGTTATCTGGCATGGCTAATGGTTTACGACCATGGTATTTGCCTTCTGCTTTAGCAATCGCAATGCCTTCTTGCTGGCGCTGCAAGATGTATTCGCGCTCAAGCTCTGCTACAGCTGCAAAGACTGTCAGCATAAACTTTCCGGCAGGTGTGGTGGTGTCAATTGTTTCTTTTTTGCTGACAAAATTAACGCCTTTTGCTGTTAACTGTTCAACCAGCTCCAACAAATCCTTGGCATTTCGAGCAAAGCGGCTAATGCTTTCGACAATCACAGTATCGCCCTTTCTAACATATCCCATCATCCGCTGTAATTCTGGACGGTTGGTATTTTTTCCACTATACTTATCCATAAACAATTCATCCACACCAAGATCACACATGAATAGTTCTTGTCGTGCGGTATTTTGTTCCTCTGTGCTAACGCGAATATAGCCAATTTTCACAAAATCATCCTTTCTAGAGCATAAAGAAAACGCTGTGTTTCCACAGCGTTTTCATATCAAAAGTTCGTTAGTGATCGAATTGCATCTTCACACCAAAAATTTGTTTCCCAAATAAAATATTCGTCTTTTCGTTTTTTGAAAATACGTGTCGGTTCATTAGAATTATCATAAATGTGACAGATATCACATAACGCTACCACTTGCGGAAGTAATGCCAATGCTTTATTGTAGCGAGTTAGGGAACCACTGATTAAAGCTCCTCTCAAATCACATGCAATCGAAACATGAT
>CAJUDU010000131.1 GCA_910584935.1 uncultured Butyricicoccus sp.
GTATTCTCATACTCCCATTATATCATTGTTCTACAGTTATGTGAACACGCCCTAATTTCAATAACCATCCGTTTCCCGGCAAACTTCCACATGCAAAGTTTGCGTTGGCACATAATGGTGTGCTTTGGAACGATCAAGAGTTACGGTTCATTGAAAAGCTGCCAGAAACTCATGTACAAACTGATAGTTATATTGCTGTGCAACTACTTGAGAAACAAAAAGCCCTTGATTTCAATAGCCTGAAAATAATGGCAGAAAAGGTCGATGGCACATTTGTCTTTACTATGCTGGATGAGCAGGATTCTATCTGGTTTGTGCGTGGTGATAACCCTTTGTGCATCTATAATTACAAGGGCTTTCTTCTATACGCCTCTACCGAAGGAATCCTATCAAAGGCAGAACATCGGCTGCATCTGCGTCATCAGGAAGAAATTGCAACAAAGGAGGGTGATATCTTGCGGATTGACAAAAGTGGTGATATTGAACGTGGCGAGTTTCTGCCGATGCAAACCTTCCGGCATCCATGGCGGCAGTTTCCATGCTGGCGGCAACGCTGCTGGCAGAATGAAAACGAACCAGAGGTTGGCATTTATGACGACTTGCTGGATGTCGCTAAAGCAATGGGTGTCAGTGATGATGATATCGAAATTCTCCTTGATTGTGGTTGTGAACCAGACGAAATTGAGGATTTGCTTTATGATCCCGCACTTTTAAATGAGGTTTTGTATGAACTGCGTTCAGCTTACATATAAGGATGGTGCCATATGGAACTGATCGACAGAGATGTGCTTTACCATAAATTAGATAGTATCGGCGGCTGTGGTGCAGACAAAGACAGTTGGGCTGATGGTTGGGACAAGGCAATTACAGAAGCAATTCGCTTGCTGGAAGCTGCACCTATTATTAAATCCGATAACTGTAAAAATTACAGTTGTTACAAATAATCTGAAGGGAGGTGAGTTGGATGAATTTGGGTAATGTTATCGTAGCAGTAGGAATGCTGCTAAGCGAAATCATTGACGAAGATGATGATTAGCATCAACGTAAAATAGAGGGGAGATTCTGCCTTCCCTCTATTTTTTACATGGAATATGTAGAGATAAAGTAATATTTTACTCTAAAATATTTTCCAGTGCATTTAAAGCAATATTAAATATTTCAGGTAGGAAGCTGATCCTAATGAAACTCTGCTATGTTTATTTCTTTGAATAATGAAGGATCTTGAAAACAAGTAAGACCACATTTTATCGGTAGAGCAATTTGCAAGATACCGAATAATGACTCGCAAAATTATTATTGCATATAGATTTGATGTGCAAATGATAACCTGTAATCAGTACGGAAGATAAAATAATATTCCTTTATTCCAACGGGGAAATCGGGGTATTCCCCTTTTCCCCACGTGCTTTTGAGGATTATATTTTTCGTTTGGATATGATGAAGGACTGTCAATATGGAAACAGTTTCGTATCCAGCACGGCGTATGCAAGCTGTGATATTGTTTCTTGCGCTTTTTCAAAAACTCTTGCACGTAGTTCATATTCAACAATTGCCAATAGGGTATCATTAATATTGTAATACCTTCCAGAAAGCTGATAGGAAGAATAACGCAGAATCTGTTGTTTCAGTCCGTGGCTTTTTACAATTTCGTTAAGATAATTCACAATTTCTGTTTGTGGAATTGGATACAGCAAAAATTTCCGATACCCTTCCACGTACTCTGGATGTTCGGTTAAAATTCGCCGTATAATGCGGCAGATGCGCTGCATAGCAGGCAGGTGCATATCTTGCAAAAGTACAGTTGAGAGTTCCTCGAATGCTGAATAAAATGGGTCTTGCGACTCTCGCTCGTATATATTTGGTGTCGTTGGTGTCAAAAACCGTGGACGGTTAGGAAAACAATTTTGAATATGAAAGCGCAATTCACCTTCCAAATCCCCGACTGGTTTGGTGAAGTTGAACTGATAGCGCATGATCTCATATAAAGGATCATCTTCCACAGATTCCTCTGTCAGTTCAGGATCATCTTTTTCAGAATAAATTTTGCTATGAGGGATTTTATATGTATCATTGCTGTCGCTATGGTGATACAAATACCCATAACCTGTTGTCAAAAAGAATAAAAAATCGTTTAATTTTTGTACAGAATGTGCGAAAGGACATAGATGCTTTTTATGTGTCCGCGTTTGATGCAAAGGACAAGAATCAATATTGATTCTGGAAGCAATCTCTTTATTCGTATGGGGGATTCGTGCACATTCTTCACGGCTTGATCTTCCTAGCAAGCAAATTGCATGGTCTGTGTTAAACATCCTGCGTAGTCTACTATATAATACAAGGTTCACACCAGCACGCCGTCCAGTCATAGAGGTCATACTGGACACTTTTGCCCTTCGTGTTGCCACACTGATTTTATGCACCAATTTGGGCTTCGTGTTTCCCAAAACCACTTTGGTATTTTCAGCAAATGCTTGATATAAAAGTATCGGTGTCAGGTGATTCCAGTTTCCATTTTCGTAGCAAACAGCAAGCAACTTGCGAATTGCTTTGGCGTATGGCTTTTCCTCTATCGGGCGTTCAGAAAGCGTTAAAATGGGCAAATACTCTTTTTTTCGCACCATATGTAACAGTGAACGGACGTAAGTTTCAAATAACCGAACGAGGCTGCTTACGCTTTTTTCTGCTTCTGCTGGCAATTCCAATGTTGTTGTCAGCAGCTTATTTGCAAGGCTATTTAGCTGATTTAGGCATCTGTCGCTGGCACGCAATTCATCCTGCCGCTGTTGTATTATGGTGACAAACTGTTGGTAATTTTTCTCTGTCTCTTTCCAAAATGTCCTGTGAATCGTTGTTGGTATCCATTCGTTTTCGCAAACTGTAATAATGCGGCTGTAGTTTTCTAAAACCAACTCATATGGCGCAAATAATCGCGCTATGGTATCAATATCAACAGAAACATCATCAACTTTTTGCTGGAAAAGTTCTTTTAATTGATCTGCTGTAATAATGATTTGCGGTTCATAAGAAAGATAATTGTCAAAACACTTTTCGGCAATTTTGATGTACTTCTTATCAACTTTCTCGACCCATTTTAGCCGTGTTCTTCCCTCTTGCAGCAGATTTGCAGGACTTTTCTGCGCCTCTTCCCAGATCTCGTCCTCCAGCAAAGATTCCAAGTTCGGCGCAGCATCTAAACCATTACCGCCCTGCAAATCTCCAAGTTCGCGATATTGCGCGAAATAAAAACTGCGATCTGCTAAAAAACGGAGCAGCAACTCCGGTGAACAATTATTTTGCGCACAAAGCAAATCGGCAAAATGCAGTTTGGAAAAATAAACCGTAAGGTCATCATTACCCAATAGGGTGCGGAATGTCTGCAATTGTGCGTAAAGATTCGCTGCATCTGTTTCATTTAGCCTTTCGCATGGGAAATCCGGGTTTATTTGACCTAGTGAGCGATTGGCTGCGGACAACCTGATCATCCTATCATTGGGCAGGATGCCGCATTTCTTAAGGTTGTCCCTGTATTTTTTTATCAATTCGTAGTTCCTGTCATAATTCATAAACTCGCCTCCTACTTCAATTATAAACAAATTGAATATAAATTTCAATCTTTTAAAATCTCGATAAAAAGAATATTTAACTCGAAAACATTATATTTCGTCATTTATTTTTCGCTGTTATAATGTAAATAGAAAGTTTAACCACCGACCCGACAGGAGGCAAAAATGGAACTGGAAAATATTAGAGATCCATCGAAACACGAAGGGACACCAACAGAAAAACCAAAGGACGACACGAACCGGAAGCTTGCGAAAAAGCGAAAAAAGCGCAAGCGCGCCGAGCGATATGTTAAGCATTTGCGCCACAAAAGTAAGCGCTTAAAACGGAAAAACGCAAAGTTAAAGGAGAAATTGAAACAAACACAGTGTGAATTGGCAAAGCAAGAAAGTTACAGCGTTGAGGAACAACACGATTCAGATGGGTACATCAATCTGTATTTTGCAGAAGGGAAGGGCGACAACTTATGGTAATTAAGTGTGAAAGCGGTCTTGTGAAAGACGGAAATGCAATTAGCAATTTTATTCCTAACATTGTAGGAATTTATGAACCCGCCAGCGGTGAAGGAACTGTTGTTGTAGCGCTCGAAATACAACAGGAAAATTTTTCTGATCCAGTACAGTGTAACATCAAAGAACTGGATAAAATAGAATTTTCATCTATATCACCACGCTTGCTGTGCCAGGATGAAAATGGGAAATCAACTCAAAAACAGGTTGTCGCATGCATTAGAGAAAAAATAGCCAAATACTCCGTAGAAAATAAAACAGGCATTTTCTTTAGGCCTTGTTTGAAAAATCGCGGAAGGTGTACTAAATCAACAAAATAGCGAT
>CAJUDU010000132.1 GCA_910584935.1 uncultured Butyricicoccus sp.
TCATGTTTCGATTGCATGTGATTTGAGAGGAGCTTTAATCAGCGGTTCCTTAAGTAAACCTTTTTCAGCCCCATGCCTTTATACTTGTCCAGCATAGAAAGCCCATAAAATAAATGCCGTGCATTGATCATCAACGTCATTGCAAGTGCCTGCAATGGGTTGAATGCCCCCAACAACATATTGACTGTAACAAATTCGATAGAACCTGCAAAAATGGTCAAACTCATCAGTATAGGATACCAAAAGCTGAACCCTGACACATTCATATAAATTCCATATGTCAGCCCTAAAAACCAAAACCCAGCAAAAATCGGGATGGTATAAGGGAATGCACATCGAAATGCTTTCATCATGGTTTATGATTTGCTTTGTATTGTAATCATCTCCAAATAATATTTTATTGCATTTTAACTGGATGGTAGTCATTGCGGTAATTAACAGAGGACACCCGGTAAGGTAATGCTTGATAATCAGAAGCAGTAATTTGTTTAGTATTCAAATTAACGGTAAAGTTCTGCCGGAAAATCAAGCAATTTTTCTCTTGCGGATTTCGATTACCGCCAAACACCAAATTGCCAAGCGAATAAGCAATTGCTTTCCCTTTATAATTTTCCACTTCTTGTACAACGTGTGGATGGTGTCCAATCACCAAATCTGCCCCCATATCAATGCAATAACGTCCAATTGCGCGTTGCGTTGGATTGCTTTGATAACTGCGTTCCACACCCCAATGGTAATTAAACACAATGATATCCGCTCCGGCTGCCCGTAAATTGGTAATGGCATTTTCAATAAACTTTTTCTGAGCAGCGTCAAATGCCCAGCCAGTATTGGATGCAAACCCGATTTTTACGCCCTTTACATCGACAACCGGCATCCGGTTATAGCCTGATACCGCAACATAAGGTTCCAGATTGCGTACCGTATCATCGAAACCTGCCTGCAAATAGTCCATGGAATGGTTATTTGCGACCGTTGTCACATCAATACTGCCTGCCGGTAAAATTTCGGCATATTTTGCCGGGCCTTTAAACACAAAAGTTTTATTCGCATATTTTGTAGCATTTGTTAATGTTCCTTCAAAATTGACCATCGTTAAATCATCATTGTGAAATTCTGGGATGCCAGAAAAGAAATATGAGATATCATTTTCATGCTTATCATACATTTCATCAAATGAGCCACTGTATGGTGTTTCACGATGCCGTCCAAAAGTACAATCCCCGCCAAAGGTTAACGCTAAATTGACCAAATCATAACCAGCCATAGTATCTTGCCAACCTGTATAAGTATCAGAAATGCCTAATGTCGCATGAATGCGCCCCATTGTCATCAGGGTCTGTTCAATTGTAAAACTATCCATCGGACGGAAATAACCGTTTGCACCTGTCATCAGTGGGACGCCTTGCGCATTGGTACGACCAGATACAAATTTTACATTTTCAACAGCCCAGCGTGGAATTTCATATCCATCATCAAAATACTGCGGCGCTGTATTGGCATCTGCAATGCCTAAAACATAAGCCGTCCGGCGCAGCATGGAAGCTGCTTCCGCACGTGAAATTTTATCATTTGGACGAAACAGCCCATCCGTGCCAACAATAATACCCAACCGCGCTGCAATTTCTAGATAAACACTGTTTGTATCCTGAAAACTGCCATTTACAACGGGTGGCAAACCACTATCCAGTGGGTTTGTCCCTGGATAAGGCTGTATTTGTGTTTGATCTAGTTGCTTCGTGCTGTTTAAAACTGGTTTATTTCCCTCCTCCAGCTGCTCTGCATTATCTAGCGTGGTTTCATCAGGCGCCGCTGGAACCGATTCATCTGGCTGCTGTATATCCCCTGAAATTGGTGCTTCCAATATAATCTTATGGGCAGATATTATATCTGGTATTGATTTTCCAGTTTCAGCCGATATCAAATCAACAGCAAGCCGCGCAAACTGTCCGCGGGTAATTGGCATAGTATAATCTTTTCCCAAATCAAATTCTGGTGAAACCAAACCATTTTCATAAATATGTTGCACTTCTGCTGTTGCCCAATCGCTTGTTGCAACTGGCGGCATAGAAAATGCTGCTGCATTTGCTGTATTGAGCAATAATGCAGCACCTAACAAGAAACTGATAGAAGTTTTTTTCATAATATTTCCCCCTCTTTTCAACTATTATATCATAATTGCAAACAAAATAAAAACCTGTCATGCTATATTTTCGATATATACAGCATTTCTTTGAAGCTACCATAATACTTGTTTTTTTGCAGGCTCTATGATATAATATTTATAGTTTATATCAAAAAAGAGAGGGATTTTTTCAGAATTCTTCCTTTTTATCGTTCCCATCCCATCGGAAGGATTCTGCGTATATGATGTCGTTTTCTAATATTTATAAAAAGCTGTCACATAACCTTTTGCTGAGCATGGTTTTGTTATTTACTGCATCCTGTATACTTGGTGTATTTTCTTTGTCATTTGCTGCTGGCACGGACGCTGCCAGCATAAATGCAACTGAAATGTATCACAGTTATTTTCAAAACAACTGGATCATATATCTGAACATTCTCCCTTGTATATGGCTATGTTTTACATTATGGTTTGCGACCCAATGTGCGGCTCTTTCATTTATCTTGACGGCATTGCCTGTTATGGGGCTGACAATTGCAAGCTGGTTCAAACTGCTTTTCCGGAATGACCCTTTGATGTGCGAAGATATTTTTCTGATTAAAGAAGCTGGCAATATGTCCTCACGTTATGATATTTACTTATCGCCAGACATGATGGAAGCAATCCTGATTTTATTCCTAATTGCCTTTGCACTCGCCCTAATTGCCCGCGGCAAACTACCTGAACGCATCCGTGTTGGCGGTACGTTAGCACTGCTTGTATGCCTGGTACCCATGCGTGGACTTTATACCGATGAAACTTTATATAGTACGAAAACCGATAATAGTGAGCAAATCAATCCATGGTCTACCACACAGACCTATCTTTCCAAAGGGTTTTTATATCCATTTCTATATTCCATACAATCTGCGGTTGATACGCCGCCAATGGGTTATCATGCACAGCAAACAGCAAATATTTTAGCAGAATATACTGATACAGACATCCCTGAGCATCAAAAGGTTGATATTATTGGTATTATGTTGGAGGCATATGCCGATTTTTCAGTTTATGACCAAATCGAATTTGAGGCTGACCCTTATGAAGAATATCACAAATTAGAACAAGAAGGCATTTCAGGCAATCTGCTGACAAACATTTTTGCCGGCGGAACCATTGATACTGAACGCTGCTTCCTAACAGGTTATTGTAACCTTGGTTCATTCCGTTCCCCCACCAATTCATATGCACGATATTTTGCAGAACAAGGCTACACAGTCACAGGAAGCCATCCCAGTTATAAATGGTTTTATAACCGTGAAAACATCAACGCAAATTTAGGATTTGAAGATTATAAATTTTTAGATAATTATTACAACCGGCTGACAGACAGTGATACTGCCGCAATGGATCGCATCCTTTTCCCAGAGTTGGTTCGCTTACATGAACAGGCAAAAAAAGAAAGTGATAAACCATATTTTTCCTTTAGCGTGACTTATCAAGGGCATGGTCCCTATGGTGCCGAAGAGAACTTTTACAACACAAATTACGTAAAGCCTGGTGTTTACAAACCTTCCAGCGAAAATATTTTAAATAATTATTTTGGCTCCATTGCGGATACTGATTTACATTTGAAGGAGTTTTTTGACCATTACCGCGCATCAGAAGACCCTGTTATTATTGTTATGTTTGGCGACCATAAGCCATGGCTTGGCGATAACAGCACAGTTTATGCAGAATTAGGTATTGATTTGGCAATTGATGAATCAGAAGAAGGGTTCCGCAATTATTACGGCACCCGATATCTTATCTGGGCAAACGATGCTGCTAAACAGGCTCTTGGCAAAGATTTTCAAGGCGAAGGGCGCGATATTGGACCATATTTCCTTATGGATGCTTTGTTCCGTGAATGCGGCTGGCAGGGACCTGCTTATATGCAGGCTGTCCGTAAATGCAGCGACACAGTGCCAGTAATGAGTGTTTGTGGGTTATATATGCAAAATGGAGAATTGGTCAGCACTTTGACCAAGGAAAATGCGCATTTGGTCAGCCAGTTCCGTCAACTGGAATATTATGAACGTAAAAATTTCCACGGCGCATTATCAGCAAATCCATAAAAATTTTACCGATTTGACCGCATGAAAAAGCGCACCCCATTTGGGATGCGCTTTTATTATATGCTAAATCGTTTACTTCGCAGCCTTTGCAGCCTTAATTGCTTCAATCATCAGCGGAACAACTTTA
>CAJUDU010000133.1 GCA_910584935.1 uncultured Butyricicoccus sp.
ATCAATTTCTTTTGCGAAAGCGAGGGGTTTCCTTGCAATATAACAGAAAAATCACAATTTCAGCAGGCGAAAGCCGAAAATCTGTCAACTGGCAGCCGCAAATTATGTGGCTGTCCGAATTATATAAACGGCTGGAAACCCCTGTCCGCAGCCCGGAAACCCGCCGCGAGTATTTAGCGATGAAAAAGCCTAAACAGGATGCGTTAAAAGATGTCGGCGGGTTTGTTGGCGGCACATTAAGTGGTCCGCGGCGCAAGGCAAATGCCGTGACAGGCAGGGATTTGCTGACGCTGGATTTGGATAACCTGCCGCCGGGAAGTACAGATACCGTTTTGCAAAGACTTGCAGGGCTTAGCTGTGGATATTGCGTGTATTCAACCCGCAAACACGCCCCGGAAGCTCCACGTCTGCGGGTTATCCTGCCGCTTTGCCGCACAGCTAAGCCGGATGAATATGAACCTTGCGCACGCAAACTTGCAGAACTTATCCAGCCGGAAATGACTTGGTTTGACCCAACAACTTTCGAGGCTTCACGGCTGATGTACTGGCCGTCCTGCTGCGCAGATGGGGAATATGTTTTCCGTGCGGAGGACAAACCTTTACTTAGCACGGATGATGTTTTAGGGCTGTATGACGGCGGTGCGTGGCAGGATTTGCGTAACTGGCCGCAGGTGCCGGGCGCGGTACCAATGGCGCGTCTTGCGGCAAAACAAGGCGACCCACTTGAGAAAACCGGGATTGTCGGGGCGTTCTGCCGGACTTATGATATACCTGCCGTCATGGACAAATTTCTGCCTGGCGTGTATGAAAAATGTGATACTGATGATAACCGTTATACTTTCACAGGAGGTTCCACAACAGGTGGGGCTGTTTTATATGATGATGGGAAATTCCTGTACAGCCATCATGCCACAGATCCATGCAGCAACAAACTTGTAAACTCATTTGACCTTGTGCGCCTGCATAAATTTGGCGATTTGGACGATGAGGCCAAACCCGAAACGCCAAGTAACCGCCTGCCCAGTTTTGAACAAATGACCAGGCTTGCCGCAGCAGACAAAGCGGTATCTGGCTTGCTGCAGCGGGAACGGTATGAACAGGCGTCCGCAGATTTTGCAGGGCTTGCACAAGAAGATAAGCCAGAAAACCTGGACTGGCTCAGCCAGCTGAAAACAAACCCGAAATCCGGAAAGATTGAAAGCACGATAGATAACATTTGGACTATCCTGGAATACGACCCCAAACTGAAAGGAAAGTTTGCCTTAAACCTGTTTGCATCACGCGGGGAAGTGTTTGGCGCGTTGCCGTGGAACCCATCAGAAGACCGCCGCCCATGGGAGGATAACGATAACCACGGCATATATTGGTACATAGAAAAAATGTACGGCATCACAGGCGCAGGCAAGGCGGATGGCGCGCTTAGCCTGCACACAACCAGGCACGCATTTGATGAAGTGAAGGATTATCTTGAAGGTCTTGTCTGGGATGGTATCCCGCGTTTAGACACACTTTTTATTGACTATTTGGGCGCGGAGGATACCGAATATACCCGTGCGGTAACACGGAAAATGTTCGCCGCGGCAGCAGCACGGGCGCTTTCACCTGGCATAAAATTTGATACCATGCTGATTTTAGGCGGCGCGCAGGGGCTGGGAAAATCCACGTTAATCAGCACCATGTCGCATGGCTGGTTTAATGACAGCATCCGTACATTTGAAGGCAAAGAAGCAAGTGAATTATTGCAAGGTGTATGGCTCGTTGAGATAGCGGAGTTACAGGCGTTCCGCCGTACAGACATTGAAAGAATCAAACAATTTGCCAGCCAACAGCACGACCGTTTTCGGGCGGCGTATGGCAGACATGTGAAGGAATGTCCACGCCGTTGTGTATTCTTTGGCACAACAAATACCGCAGAATACTTGCGGGATAAAACCGGCAACCGACGGTTCTGGCCCGTAGACGTCGGCTTGCAGCCTGCGGCAAAAGATGTATGGTCAGACCTGCCGGAAGAACGCGACCAGATCTGGGCAGAAGCTGTACTGCGCTGGCGGCTTGGGGAACAGCTTTATTTGTCTGACAGGCTGGAGGAAACCGCCAGGGCGATACAGGAACTGCATCGGGAACACTCTGTGCAGGAAGGGATTATCCGTGATTTCCTCGAACAGCCTATCCCTGTGGACTGGAACAGCCGGGATTTATTAGCCAGGCGAATGTATTGGGATAATCCGGCAACATACAATGGCGAGCTAGTGCCGCGCACACGAGTTTGCGCTTTGGAGGTCTGGTGCGAAGCGCTGGGCAATGAAGCGCGGTTTATCAAATACACAGATACGATGGAGATAAACGCCATTATAGAGATGCTGCCGGACTGGAAACGGATGCGGAAAACTTCACGGTTTGGATACTGTAAGGTTCAACGTGGATTTGAAAAAGTTTCAAAGTAATTAAAGGTAAATATGGATTTATAGAAAAAGAGATATTTCATGAAATTTGGATGAAAATTCTAAATTTTAGGTGTAACATTTGGGTGTAACATTCGGATATATTTCTGTATCTGGTGTAACATGTAAAGTAAATGTTACATGATGTTACATCGAACATGTTACACCGTTTGAAATCGAATTTTCCGCTAAACAGAAGAAAATATAGAACTATTATAGCCGTAAAGTGGATAGTGTAACATTGTAACATCTATTCTATAGGAGCTTTGAAATTAGGGGAATTAGGAGAGCGAATATATATATATTGGTATTTAATCTCCCTAAACGCCCTAATTCAATAAAATATATAGAGAAGATGTTACACCCTAAAAGGAGGACGTATGAAGGAAAAGGAAATTGAAACATATTTAAGGATGCGAATTTCCAGTTTTGGCGGACGTGCTTACAAGTTTATCAGCCCTGGAAATGATGGTGTGCCGGACAGGTTGGTATGCCTGCCAGGCGGGAAGGTTATCTTTGTGGAGCTGAAAGCACCTAGCGGAAAACTCCGCCCTTTGCAATCTGCGCAAATCCGTAAATTACAGGATTTAGGTTTTTGCGTTTTGGTTATAGACAGCAAAACACAGGTGAACAAACTGATAGAACCCCTTGGAGGTGATACGCCATGATTTTCAAACCGCATCCATACCAGCAATATTGCATTGACCGTGTGGTTTCAGATCCTGCAATTGGATTGTTCCTGGATATGGGCTTAGGTAAAACTGTATCCACTCTGACTGCGGTAAACGAACTGATTTACAATCGTTTCCAAGTATCTAAAGTGCTTGTCATTGCGCCAAAGAAAGTGGCAGAAGCAACATGGACGCAGGAAGCGGCAAAATGGGATCACCTGAAGATGCTGCGGCTGTCCTCTGTATTGGGCAGCGCACAGCGGCGGATACGGGCGCTTGCCACCCCGGCGGATGTCTATGTGACAAACCGCGAAAATGTCGTGTGGCTGGTGGATTACTATCGCAATGACTGGCCTTTTGACATGGTGGTGCTGGACGAAAGCAGCAGTTTCAAAAATCCACAAGCAAAACGGTTCAAAGCGTTAAAGCTGGTACGCAGCCGCATCGGGCGTATTGTGGAGCTGACCGGCACGCCAGCGCCAAACAGCCTGATGGACTTATGGGCGCAAGTTTTCCTGCTGGATGGCGGTGAACGCCTTGGTAAGACCATCACCGGGTACCGGGAGCGGTATTTTGTGCCGGATGCACGGAATGCACAGCAGGTTTTTTCGTACAAGCCCAAACGGGAAACAGAAGCTGCTGTACACCGCCTGATCGGCGATATCTGCATCAGCATGAAAGCGGAAGATTATTTGCAGCTGCCGGATCTGGTCAGTGTGAATGCCCCTGTTGTGTTGGACACTTCTGCGAAAAAATCTTATGAACGCATGGAGCGTGATATGCTGCTTGAAATTGACGATGAAACCATTGACGCCGGCAGCGCGGCGGTATTGTCGGGTAAACTGCTGCAGCTATGCAATGGGGCAATTTATGGCGCGGAGCATGATGTGCATGAAGTCCACCGCTGCAAGCTGGATGTTTTCTTGGAAGTTATCGAAGCCCTAAACGGAAAACCTGCGCTTGTGTTTTATGGCTTCCAGCATGACCGTGACCGTATCATAGCGGCGCTGGGCAAATCCGGTTTACGCGTACGGCAATATCAAAAGCCGCAGGATGCGGATGACTGGAATGCTGGGAAAATTGACATCCTGCTTGCGCATCCAGCAAGTACGGCATATGGCTTAAACTTGCAGCAAGGCGGCAACCATGTCATCTGGTTTGGGCTGACCTGGAGCCTGGAGCTATACCAGCAGGCAAACAAACGCCTGCACAGGCAGG
>CAJUDU010000134.1 GCA_910584935.1 uncultured Butyricicoccus sp.
TAACCAAGATTTTAGCTGTTTTACGCCCTTTGTCAAAGCTTTCTCGTCTTCGAGTACATAATTTCCTTACAACAATTCTATATTCTCTGCAAGATCATCCAGCGTATTAGCGAAAGAGCGAAAAATCTCTGACTCGAGAAAAAGGCGGGCGAAAAGTAGGCGAAAAAATGGCACCGACAGAAGAAGAGCAAAAAGCAATTCGCGAGGTTATCATAAACAGGCGACTGGAGACGTATGGATTGCCGGGAGGTCTGTGGACATTAAACTCTCAGATTTATGCTGTATGAAGACAGTATAAATCAGCAGCGTCTGATTCAGTTTATGCGGCAAATGATTGCTGTTTCTAAACAAAAAATATTCTTGATTTTGGATAATCTGCGTGTGCATCATAGCAAAAAGGCTGCCGCTTGGCTGGGCAGGCATAAGGATAAAATCGAAGTGTTTTTCCTGCCTCCGCACGCCCCGGAAATCAACCTTGATGAATATCTAAACCATGCCGCAAAATTGTATATCCATTCTGGCGATTTGCCTCGTTCCAAAACTGATATGCGTCATAAAACAACTTCTTTCCTGCGTTCACTCCAAAAACATCCGTTCAGAGTTTCTGTCTTCTTCCTCTATTCCTCTGTTTCCTATATTAAAGTTCAGGAATAATACTATGGATTTGTATTTATTGGCGTTTTTTTTAAAGCAAAAACCGAGGATTATTCCCCGGTTTCGTCTTTTAAGTATTCAACCAGATCCCCCGGTTGGCAGTCAAGTGTTGTACAGAGTTTATCAAGCACATTAACAGGTATATGTTTTGCTGCGCCAGTGCAAAGTGCTGAAATTGTTGGCAGGCGGATTCCGGTCTTTTCAGCAAGTTCCTTTTGTGTCATCTCGCGCAGCGCCAACATTACTTTGATACGAAATTTAATCATGGCAGTCACCCTTCTATCCATTATACACGATATTCGTATATTTGCAATACTGAAAACGTAAAAATGATTTATAAAATTTACGAAAATAGTATTTTGTTTAATACGCTATTCGTATTATAATAGGCTTGTAAGGCAAAGATAAAAACTCTTTATGAAAGGAAGCGAGGATATGGAAGACATACCGCAAAGGAAATCAGCAAATAAAGTTAAGCCCTCATCTACGAACCGAACAGGAGCTTAACTTTCATCAATCAACAGCCGAGAACCTTACCCCGGCTATTCCCATTACTATTATGATAACCGTATAAAGCTGAAAATACAAGCTTATTTTAGGAGAAAGCACGGAATGTGCTCAATTCCGAATTTCTCCTTCAAAAATCCTCTGACTCTGTCACTTTCTGCCCCTTGGTTTATTTGGCTTATGTTGCGTAGTCAGCGTTGGCGCAATTTCACATTTCGTGTTTTTCAAGCGAGCCTCTTTAGCCGGGTTAATTCTCCCTCAATTTTTCAACTATTTCCACTGACAATATTGGCGCGTTTCTGCACACAGGAAATTAGTGTTTTATATTCTGTCTGTATTTTAATTGTAACCGTATGTTATATTTATGGGACTTTGTACGGTTTATATCCGGCATAATACCTTATTCATACTTTGCCTTCAAATGCCGCAGCCAGTTTTGACAAAGCCTTTTTCTCAATGCGCGATACATAACTGCGTGAAATACCATACTGCCCAGCAACCTCTCTTTGTGTCAATGGTTCCTGCCCACCCAGTCCATATCGCAGCCGGATAATCTCCTTTTCCCGTTCCTCCAATCGGGTTTCAATATAATGATACATTTGCTGATATCGGTCACTTAATTCGACTTCATTCAGGTTTTCATCCTCACAACTGATCACATCCATCAGTGCCAATGAATTTCCATCACTATCACTATCCAGCGTTTCAGAAAGTGATACCTCCACCGCACCACGGCGCGCCGCCCGGAAGTGCATTAACACTTCATTTTCAATGCAGCGTGCCGCATAGGTTGCAAGTTTTACATTCTTATCCGGACGATATGTATTTACAGCTTTAATCAGCCCAATTGTTCCAATGGAAATCAAATCATCTTGTTCAGCCGGTTCCGCATAATATTTTTTCACAATATGCGCAACAAGCCGTAAATTATGTTCGATGAGCATGGTACGTGCCTGTTCTTCACCTTGCAGCATTCGTTCCACATATTCCCGTTCCTCCTCCGCAGTAAGCGGTCGTGGAAATGACCCACCACTGCCCTGCACCCGCAATGCCATATAAATCGCACTCATCAGCAATGCGGATGCTGCTGAAAATAACATCATCATCATACACCAACCTTCTATTATAGGGGATTTTTATAAAATTTCTACTCTATCAACCATATGCAGCCGGACAGACTGTCTATGAAAAGGAATCCCCCCTGCAAACCGTTTGCAGCGCAAAAATTTTTTAAAAATTTTTGTGTAAATCATGATGTTTGATTTGTTATATATATGAGGCCTCAAAAAGAAAGGGATATACCGATGGAGCAGAAAATTGTGCTGGAACTTTTTGAACAATATGCAGATACCGTATATCGTGTTGCGCTGAGTTATCTCAAATCCCCACAGGAAGCGGAAGATGCTGTGCAAACTATATTCCTGAAACTTTTAGAGGGCAATATGCGGGTTTATGCCGGAAAAGAACGTGCATTTCTTACAAAAATCGCAGTTAACCATTGTATGAATATCCTACATGCAGCGAAAACACATGAAACCATTCCACTGGATGAAGCGGTTTTGTTCTCACAGCCAGAGGATCAGGAGGTTTTTCACGCTGTCATGGCACTGCCGGAAAAATACCGGGCAGTTGTCTGCCTGCACTGCCTGGAAGGATATTCTTTCCGGGAAACCGCACAGATTTTACACATCGGCATTTCAGCCGTTTCCATGCGCCTATACCGGGCGAAAAATATGTTGAAAAAGCAACTTGGGAGGGATTCCTTATGAAGCATCACTTCAAACATATTGCTGATGAACTTAAATTGCCACAGCAAAGCCGGGAACGTATCCGCGCCCAGCTTATTGCCCATCCAATCCCACAGGAGGACAAAACCATGAAAAAAACAACCATATTCCGTATGCCATTGATTGCCGCCGCGATTGCTGTGGCGATGGCATTAACACTTACTGCTGCTGCCGCAGTCACACAGATATTCCGAAATGATATCCTGGTATCCAGCGAAGAGGACGCGTTTAATGCTGCCGCAAACAGCGGCACATCAGAATCGGGGATTATTGCCATTGTTGGGCCAAATGACAATCCACCTAGTTCATTAGACGAAATGATTGAAAGCAATCGTTTTAAATCTGATGATTGGAACTTGGGCAAATCTATTAACGGGGGTATTGTATATGAATACCATCAGTGGGATTCTGTTGAGGTTTTAAGCAATGACGCAAAATTAAGGAGCCGCCGCGTCAGCCGTGCCGATGGCGCCGAAAAAATGGAATATACCGCGGAAAACCCGGCAAATCTGCTGAATCAGCTAACTGGGCGTATATCGTTCGACTTGTCCTGGATGAATGAGCATTACGACTATATTCCAGACGCGAATATGGCATTTGTCGTTACTGACCCACAAGGCAATTATGTCAGCGAATATTTCAGCGCTCTTTACGCCAAACAGGATGAAAGTGGTTATCTCAGTATGGAAATTTCCAACACTGCACAGTTAGATGATACCACACAAGCCTATACAATTGACAGCAGTTATGACACCGCATATTACTACACCACACCATCTGGGTATGAATTTCTCACCACCATGAGCAATGGGAAAGTTTGGGTAAATTGTGTCACAGAGCATACGCGCATTATGTTTTATGGCGCATACCTGACCAGTGCGGAAATCGAAGATATTTTAGACCATCTTTCATTTTCCTTTTAAACGGGCATGAAAAAAGCAGGGGATTTTTTGCCCCTGCTTTTTTATAATCAGCAAACAGCATGACCGGACTGCCAAGTATGAAAACAATGGAACTTCAATCATACACGCTGGATTTTATCCGCGTCACATTGCAGCAGGATATCATCCGTCGCATCCAGGCTGCAAGTCAAATCTTTTTGCGCAAATAGGGACTGGAATTCATAGATAAGCCGTTCCGGCAAACGGGTTAAGTTGATTTCACGGTATTGTAGTGTAATATTGGACAGGTTATATTTTGTAATTTTCAAAAGCTCATTATGATGCAAGCTTTTGCCGTTTTCCTCTATGCTAGACCAAAGCCATGAAAACGCCAAACATAAAGCTATTAGACCTCTTGCGAAAATAAGGCGCAGTGGTAAAATAGGGGCATGAAATAC
>CAJUDU010000135.1 GCA_910584935.1 uncultured Butyricicoccus sp.
TGTATCATGTTTCGATTGCATGTGATTTGAGAGGAGCTTTAATCAGTGGTTCCTAGAATCGAAGCTTTAAATCCGATGTCAACAATCATCCACGAAGCTGATATGCTGAAGGAGAAAGTAGGCAATGAAGCAGGCAGAATATTCCGCAGATACGGTGACGTAATAACAAGCCGTGATGAAGCGAAACGGCTTGTCAATCAGTTTGCTGACGAAAGTTCTGACGCATTTGCGAAACTCTCATCCGAAATGGATGGTTTGATTAACCGAGAAATCATTAAAACAGGCGAATCACTTTTGCAGGAATATCAAGAGAAACTCTTGAAGTTTGATGAATCTGCCAAAGAAAATGAATTGGATTTCAAAACAGCTGATATGATTAAAGATAAGCTGAAAATTATGTATGAAAACACATCTGCATGGACATCCGATGATTTTGCTTTGAAAACTGTTGATGAATACGGTCAAACCACTTATGAAGAGGAAACCTACTATGAAAAAGTTGGTCAGGAAGAAGAAGAAATTGTGGTTGGCTCTCACCAGGAGAAAATAGGTACAAAAAAAGTACTTGTTGGCACACATAAAGAATGGGCTGGCACACGGACGGTCAAAAACCCGAAAAAGAAGTGGTGGAAAATCTTCACACCTTCTTATATAGAAGAAAACGTCTACAAAACTGTTGAAGACTATAAAGACGAAGATGTCTATGAAACTGTGTTGGATTATAAGACCATTATGCGTGATGTTTTTGAAGAACGCACAAAAAGAACTGAGAAATTCAGTGTCGAAAAAACGCTGCTTCAAATTGGATTGACGGCAAAACTAAACCGCACTATAGATGAGGCTATTGATGCTGCTGTAGAACTTGCAGGAGAACAAATCGAAACTATCAAAAAACAATTTATGAATCTTTTCGGTGTACTGGATGCAATGATTAGGGAAAAATACAAAGAATTGAAGCAATATGCTAACGACCAAGAAGAAAATGAAGCTCGCATGAAGGAAAATCAAAAGATTTTATCTTGGCTTGAAACTTGTGAGCAGGAAATCTCTAATGCCATTGATATGTAAATAAGCGAGGGAATTTATGAATCAGGAAATTAAAAAATATGTCGATTCTGGAGATCGGATATCATTAGCGTATATCTTCGCTAATTCACTTGATGCCGATCCTACGTTTGAGGAATATCAAGAGGAGTATGACTACTGTAAGTCTAAAGGTATTTTAGAACAACATCAAGAGATAACGCCCTTTTCTAACAATCCGCAGGATTGGACAGAAGCATACTGGGCACGTCTGAAAACAGATTTGAAAAAGAATTTTTCGGACGAGAGAATGATGCACATGAAGAAAGTCGCGCAGATATTCCTGCGCGACCAAGTAGAGCGGCTTCGCAAAGAAAGAGCTGCCACCGCTGCAACTACGCAAACTCCATCTACACCTGCTGCATCGAACAAACCTGTTATCACAACACACGTTAGTGATAAAGTAGGCGCTAAGGCACAACAAGAGCAAAAAAGGGTGGACGACCTAAAGAAACAACATGCAGCAGAAAAAGCATGCAAAGATGCAGAACAAAAGGCAAAAGCTCAACAACAATTGCAATCGCAAACACAGCAAAATGGTGATAAAACAGGTGGTGGCTTACCAAATTTTCCGATAGGGGTTGTTCTGCTAATAGTGGCGATCATAGTAGTACTCCTTTTGATTCTCAAATAGAGCAACCCCTCGAAACCGAAACAAATGAAGTCGGAAATAGAACAAATAAAACAATCGAAACGGAACATAACGGACCTATCATTGGAAATGTAAAGATGTTAATTATCGAGAAAGATCCTTATATTTTCCGATTGCTCTCATCCTTCAAAATCCTTTACCAAGTTGTAAAATCTAGCTCAGGACATGAGATAGAAACCTTGCATTATAAAGAAACATTTCTTGACGATATGTTGTATAGGAAGTCTACCAATATCACTGGTTTTTATGCAAAATCGCCAAAGACAAAGACTGAAAAGAAATATTGGTTATGCTATTTGGATGAAAAACCATGGATATTCAAGATTTTTCCGATTGATAAATCAGAAAAGCCGATCTTCTTTAATTTCTATAAGAGAGAATGGAAAGGATAAATATGAAATGGAATCCGGACACTGAACCGCTTGCAAGCGCTAAAATAGGCGCTAAAGCCCAACAACAGCAAAAAGTGCTGGAAGAAAAAAAGCGGCAGCTTGCAGCACACCAAGCTTCTTTAGAAGCAAAACAACAGGCAATTCCGCAATCCGCTCCTGCAAAAGCATCTGCTGTTTATACCGAAGCACCGGCGGAACTGAATTTCGATATTTTACAGCAAAATTTGCAGAACTGCCTTGAAATTGTCGGCGATGAGGTAATGAAGGGTTATATCCCTTCATTACAGCACTGCCCTGTTATTCCGCTGGATGACAGCACACTGAAAGCATTGCCGCCAGTGCAGTTTTTCCGCATTTCAGAAATGGTGTATCAGGAAGATGAATTTTCTGTACATAAGCTTGCAACTGTATTCCATGCTTTGTCAAATAAACCCTGTACACTGGTACTGATGATTCGCAGCGATGGACAGCATAATGATTTTTATCTTGGTGTACGCTCCAGGGACAGCCGGTATTCTACAGGCACAATGCGTAAAATGCTGGAACAGAGTTTGCTGGGATTATTCCCAGGCAGCAGCACGGCTAATTATCTGAACAAGGAATTTGAAACAGATATGAAGCGGATGAAAATCAGCTGTATTTCAAGCGTAACCTGTATTGCTGACTATAAACAGGAAAAATCTTTTATGGGCAATCATGAATTTATCCAGGGGCTGGAGAAATTCATTTACAGTATGCAGGGGCAGGCATTTACTGCAATTTGTATTGCAAATAACCTTGCACATCACGATTTGGTCGAAACTCGCAAGGAATATGAGCGGATTTATACGCTGTTATCTCCATTTGCACAAATGCAGTGTAATTATGCTGTGAACAGCACTTCCAGCGTATCAGACAGTGATACATCGGGCCATGCTGTAACAGATTCCAGCGGGTTTTCTAAGGGAATCAATGTAACACAGCATACATCTGCTGCGCAAACGAAAGGTTCCAGTTCCAGCCTCAGCCAAACCGATACAACCGGAAAAAACAGCTCAACCAGCACAGGGCAATCCCATACGACAGGTACTTCAGACGGTGTTAATCAATCGGAAAATATAACAAATGCAGAAAGTACTTTTTCTTCTGGTGGCATGGGTGCTAGTGTAAATGTCGGGATAAATGTTGGGATAAACAAACAGTCTGGGGTTTCATCCAGCGTTTCACGGGGAAAAACATATGGGACATCCCATACTGCTTCTGTTTCTGATTCGATTTCTCAAAACTTAACGCAGGGTATAAATACCTCCAAGGCAATTGGCAATACGCAGGGAAAAAGTGAAAGTGAAACCATAACAGAATCCACTGGAACTGGTATGCAATATAGTGAAAACCAAGGGACAAGCCTGTCAAAAAACATTTCCCATACAACAGCTTTAACCACTGCTTTAGGCAATTCACAAGCGGTTACATTGAATATTCAAAACAAATCGCTTATTGATATGCTCCAGCGGCTAGAAAAACAGCTTGCAAGATTAGATGAATGCGAAAGCATTGGAATGTGGGATTTTGCTGCATATTTTCTTGGCGAAAGCACTGCCGAAGTAGAAACCGCCGCAAGTATGTACCAATCATTGGTAACCAGAAGCGAAAGTGGACTGGAAGCCTCTGCGGTGAATACCTGGTCAAAAGAAAACCAGATGGAGCAAGTGCAAAAATATGTGATAAATTTTTTGCATCCTGTATTTCTCTACCAATTTACCAATCGTGCGGTAAACCGCCAAATTGCAGTAGACCCAACTGTGTTGGCAAGCACCAATGAACTGGCTATCCAATTAAGCTTGCCAAGGAAATCTGTAAAAGGGCTTCCTGTCATTACACACGCCGTATTTGCACAGGAAATTTTGAATGGTTATCAGAATAAAGAGAATGTGCTTAAATTAGGAAATATCATGCATCTGGGAAACGAAACTGAAACGATAGCTACATTAGACCGTGAAAGTCTTGCAATGCACACATTTATCACAGGTTCTACTGGTTCTGGCAAATCGAATACGGTTTATCAAATGCTAGATAAACTCAGCCGGCAGGATGTCCGTTTCCTTGTGATTGAACCGGCAAAAGGCGAATATAAAAATGTATTCGGTGG
>CAJUDU010000136.1 GCA_910584935.1 uncultured Butyricicoccus sp.
GCACCCCGAAACCGTCAGCTAACAGTGATAAGTGAATTTAGTTCCTTATCACTATCAAGCCAAGGTTTTCAGGCTTTTGCCTAATACTGTTTTACGACCACCGCACATTCCATGCAGCAGGGTTTTTCTTTTTAAACATATTTGCTATATTTTTTATGAGCACATTTTATATTATAGTAAAATACTTCTTTCATCCCACATCAAGCCCTAGAAATTCTCTGATTTAGGAATGCTTATTCTGAATTTGTCCATTCAAAGTTGCCTTTGTCAAGGTATTTCCCTCATATTCTAACTTCAAGGAAAAAAACGGCGCATTTTCATCCAGCAAGCGGAAAAACAACTTATCCCCTTCCCAGATAGGCAGTTCTGGGACACGTGATTTTTCTACCCAAACAAGTTCGCCTTCATCACATTCTGCCAGTTCACCTGTCCAAGCATCCGCTGTAAATAAATGCATATATTCTGTCAACGCCTGGTCTGCAACAAAGGTCACAATGCCCCGATAATGGTAACCAGTTAGTGTTAAGCCGGTTTCCTCTTGTACTTCACGTATTACGCATTCTTCTGGACTTTCTCCAAATTCAAATTTGCCACCAACACCTATCCATTTATCCCGGTTGATATCACCTTTTTTCTTTACCCGGTGCAGCATCAGATACTGTCCATCTCTTTCCAGATAACAAAGGCTTGTATTCAACATATCACACATACAGAATAAGTGCCACGAAACGCAGGGTTTGCTGCCCACAGTTTGCAATGCTGTGGCTGTCGCCATCGCCAGTATACAGCACATCTCCTGGTTTTAATTTAGCTTCTTGCCCATTATCTACCGCAAGCGCCTCTCCTTCCAAAATATAGAATATTTCTGCTTCTTTTTCATGTGTATGCCCACCAATGGAATCTCCTGGCTGCAAAGTTATGGTGCTGAACAAGCGCCCTTTGCCAAACATCTCGGAAGCATCCAGCAAATCGGTTAGCACCGCTTTCCCTGTCCCGCCTTTCATCTGCGGGCGGTCATATGTTTTCATTTCTTCTTTGCGGCGTATCATAAAATAAATCCCTCCTGAAAAAGTTCTTACTATTATCCTAAGGCTTTTTGACGGGAAATGCAATATCAAATCCTTCATTTGCAGGTACTCTGTCTGTGATAAACATGAAATAATTATATATGTTTCGCCCAAACTAAAGCGAAAAGCATTTTCTATTTAAAATGATAAGCCGAAAATCGCTTTACCTGCACGGAAAAAACATTGCCAAAGTATACACTTAGGCATTGCGATTTTTCCGCGTTTCTCTTATAATGAATAGTGTATTATATTCTGAATCCGAGGAGTGTGCTGCCATGTCAAATCAGTTGCTGGAAACCAACAAAATCCTGGAAATGGACAAAGAGCATCTCCGTGAAATTGATGGCGTCGTTATGGATTTAGACAGTTATGCCCGTCACGTTGCCGTAACGCCGCCAGAAACACCTCCACAGACCAACATTCCCCAACCCGTGGCGTCCTGTCCCCCTGCGACACAGGCTGTCAATCCGCCGCCCCCCACGCCGGAGAATAGCATTGCTGCACCACCGCCTGAAAACCATGCTCCCGCCCCAGTTTTTGCTATGGATCCAGTGCATATTGGCTGGTATGAACCGGCTATCCCAGAAAAGGTTTCCTATCCGGTTATGGCTGGCGCGATTACGCCTACTGAGCCATGCCAGCAACAAATAGTTACTTATTTTAGCGGTTCAGGGTCAGGTTCCTATCTATCATCCTATACCGCGTCCTTTCAAACCTCTTTCCTGACCTCTTGGATGACTTCTTACCTATTGGGTTCTGGGTCTTGGGTCACTTCTTTTCTTTATGGTTCAGGTTCTGCTGTTTATGGTTCTGGCAGCAACGGTATCCTGCCAGGCGGTTTTGGGTTGGAGCTTATCTAAAATGATACGTGCGTTTCATTCTAACTGGACTGCACCTTTTTCCGTCCGGAACCCTGGCGTGGATTATGCCGTTGAACCTTGTGAACTGCTGACTACTGCCCTTTCTGCCTTGAACTGGCAAAAGTGCGGTGGCACTATCGCTATGCTTTGTGACAGCACCGCTGCCGCATATTATCAGCGCTGCCATTTGGACGGGCTATGGGATGCTGGCATCCAAACGGTACTTGATGATATCCCCCAAACCATCCCCCCGCATATTTTCTGGGCAGCAGGTAAACTATATGCTTTGCGTGCTTATGGCGCACCTTGTGCGATGATAGATACGGATTTTATCGTCTGGAAACCAATTGGGGATTTGCTGGGCAACGCAAAATTCGCGGCTATCCATGAAGAAGATATTCTGCCGGATATTTATCCTGATTGTTCTGCATTTCCTGGCAGCTTTGATTTTTCTGGGCTGGATTGGTCTGTTAAACCGGTCAATACTGCTTTATCTTATTTTAATGACGCGGATTTCGTGCAAACTTATACCCAAAAAGCGATTTTATTTATGCTGTCCCATCAAAATGCGGACAACCCTTTGACGTATATGGTGTTTGCAGAACAGCGCCTTGCCGCTATGCTGGCAAAGGCTTCCGGTATTCCAGTGTACATCCTTTCTGATTTGCCCGCATTATTTGGTTCCGGACAGCAGTATTTTACCCACATTTGGGGATTTAAACAGCAAATGCGTGAAAACCCAGCTTTATATGAGGGGTTCTGCCGCCGCTGCGCAGCACGCTTGATGCAGGATTTCCCAGAATGGGCTGCTGTTATGTCACATATCCCCAGTATTTCAGCCTATTTCCCACCATGAACCAATGGAGGTTTTTTCATTATGATTGTAAATTCTCATTATCAGCAGGCAAACCTGCCGCCTGAACCGGTTGACTTTGATACAATCCACAGTCAGGCAGAAAGTGCCATGCAAATGCTGATTGAAACCGCAGCTTTGCAGCCAGGTGATCTTGTTGTTGTCGGCTGTTCTTCCAGCGAAGTCGGCGGGCATAAAATTGGTACGGATTCCAGCCCGGAAATTGCTCGGCAAATCCTTACCGGATTGCTGCCTGTCCTTCAGCGCAATGGGCTGTATTTGGCTGCGCAATGCTGTGAACACCTTGGGCGCGCACTAATTGTGGAATATGACGCTGCTGCTCGTTATGGGCTTTGCCCTGTCAATGTAATTCCGCAGCCCAAAGCTGGCGGCTCTTTTGGCACAGCGGCATATGCCGCGTTCCATCACCCTGTTGCTGTGGAATCGCTGCACGCGCAGGCTGCAGCAGGACTGGATATCGGCGGCACGCTGATTGGGATGCACCTCCGTCCTGTTGTTGTCCCAGTACGGCTGCCGCTGCGCCAAATTGGCTGTGCGCCGCTGACTGCGGCACGCACCCGCCCAAAATTTGTTGGCGGTGTGCGCGCTGTGTATGACAATGCTCTAGGATAAGGAGTGGCTTCATGACTGTTAAAGCCGTTTTATTTGATTTAGATGATACATTATATGGGGATTTTGATACCTGTGACCGATTAGGTCTGCTTGCCGCTGGGCAATATGCGGAACAAGCCATTGGCATCTCAGCGCAAAAAGCCGCAGAAGCCATGCACAATGGACGTTTGCAGCTGCGGGAAATGCGACGGGATGAACCCGAAAGCCATGACCGCACCCTGTTTGCCAAACTGGGGTTAGAAGCATTGGGAATTAACCCAATCCCACACGCGGAAGCCATGCACCACGCTTATTGGGATGCTGTGCTGAATGCCATGGAAATCCGGGAAGGCGTTTCCGATTTGCTGACCCGCCTGAAAAATGCCGGTATTCCCGTTGGTATCTGCACCAATATGACAGCTGATATCCAAATGCGCAAACTCTGCCGTTTGGGACTGGCGGATATCTGCGGCAACCTGATTAGCAGCGAAGAAGCCGGACGCGATAAGCCTTTCCCGGAAATCTTCCAGCTTGCTGCGCAGCGCCTTGGTGTGCCTGCGGAACAAATCCTGATGGTTGGGGACAGCCTGAACCATGATGTCCGCGGCGCAGTTGCCGCAGGGATGCAGGCGCTTTGGCTGAACTTGAAAAATGCTTTTGCACCCACTGCGGATATGCCGATGTTTGTCGCTGCGGATTTCCCCTCAGCAGCGGCACAAATCATCCGTTTATGTCATTTATAATCGGGTAGGAGGCAGGCGATTAGTTCACCTGCCGACCTCCCACACCACCGT
>CAJUDU010000137.1 GCA_910584935.1 uncultured Butyricicoccus sp.
TATCATGTTTCGATTGCATGTGATTTGAGAGGAGCTTTAATCAGCGGTTCCCTAATAGGGCAAACGGGCGAAAAGGTCAGTTTGATTATATTGGGCTTGATAAAGCCTTGCGGCACAATCCGCGAATTATTCAGACTGGCGATGAATACCAGATCGCAGATGGGTTTTCATTGTTTTCAAAAGTGACAGGCAAGGAACTATTTTCTCCAGCCAACATCATGCTTTACAAAGAATATGGCGGGGATCGGGATGATTTTACCCATGAACAAAACTTGTTGATTACAGAAGGGGATAAACGGGTATTATTTGTCGGTTGTGCCCATAATGGCATCATCAACATCCTTTCCCGCTGTAATGAAATTGATCCGCAGCCTTTGGCTGCTGTCATTGGCGGGATGCATTTGACCATGCCGCGCAGCCATGGGAATATTTTAAAAGCGTTGGTAGATGGCATTGCAGAATACCTGCTTACAACATCTGCGGTATATTATACCGGGCACTGCACTGGGGAATTGGAATATGAACGTTTGCATGAAATCATGGGAAACCGCGTCCATTATCTCGCTGCTGGCAGTGAAATTACCATATAAAGCGAAAAACTGGCTGGATAAAGCCGGTTTTTTTATGTACAAAAGGAAACGATTATTCATGAAAATCTTTTAATTTTTTGATGTTCTGTGGGCGCCGCAGTTTCCAAAGCGCTTTGGAAACAATCTGCCCCGCACGCTCGGGCGTAACCCCAAATAATTTACCAATATCCTTAAAAATAGTGACTTCCCCATAAAACCCATACCGTATCCGGACGACAAGCGCTTCTTTTTGATTTAACTTTTGGAACGCGTTTTCAACGGCGTCTTTGAATGAACGGTTGTAAATTGGAAGGAAAACATCATACACATCCAAAATAAATTCATGAAAGATAAGCGGTATCAGTTCATCAAAGGATAATGCAGACGCAATATCACTGTCATGTGATTGCAAAAGCACATCGTCTAAATATGGCATCTTGCACATTTGTGAAATCACAGTTCTTGCTTCTTTTAATTCACACACAAGCTGGTTCATCACGATTTTTTCTGCTTTTTTACAATGTCCTAATTTTTCACACACAGTACACCCATATGCCCGCAAAACAGGATATACCATAAAATATCCGTATTGTTCAAGTATAGGATAACACAGCAATGGCTGGTGGGTAGCTTGCCCATTTAAGATATCCTGTGAAATATATGGTGCAGCATAAGGGACAAATGCACCTGATTGTGCCAGGTCATAGCTGTCAACGGCTTTGGTAAGCGCAACGCAGGCATATCCAACAGTTTCTTCAATATCCAAATCATATATTTTTGTATTTCGCAATGCAACGCGAAGGGCAAGGCGTAAGTGCATTTCTATCATGCGGTTCCTTGCAGGTTTGCTGCCTTCTTTTATTGCCGTCATAAGGCGTTTGATTTCATGCGGCTGGGGCGGACGGATGGCTTTGATATCTTCAACAAAATGCTTTAGTGATGGGTTTAATGCAATAATACGCTGATATACCCTGTTATAATCCTGAAAAGTAAAATTATCATATTCATCTGTAAAGACAGGCGGTGCTTTGTCAAGGGAACCAGTAAACACCAACACCTTTGAATGCAGCATAGCATGATATAGCCAGTCGAAATTTTGGACTGGAAGGGAAAACCGGTCAATATAATCTTTGATATCGTTAATTGTGATATAACCTTGTTTGCTGGCAAGCTGCATCAAAGATTGATATGCCGCCTGATGCGGTTCTATTTCCACGCTTTTCGCCCCACTTTATCAATAAATCGTTTGCTTTATGCCTCATCATGATATAGTATAGCATATTTTTCTGTATATTTTCAACAAAGGTTTGTGTTTGGGTCGAATAACCGCAAGTATTGACCTTCGCTTGCTCATTATGATATACTGTTGCTATTACAACATAGATGAGAGGTTTTGTAATGAAAAAAACCGTTTCTTTGTTGGTGGCGGCAATGCTTTTGGCGTTTAGCTGTGGTTTTCCGCTTTACTCAAAGTAAATCGCTATATACCTGGGCAGTTTCACGATGTCCCTGACGGGATTTGGTATGCGGATAATGTGCGCGTGGTTTGCGAATATGGGCTGATGTGCGGCACAGGCGATGGACAATTTAATGCCAATGGCAAATTGACCTTTGCGCAGGCGCTTGCAATGGTGTGCCGCCTGCATAATGCTTATTTTGGGAATCATTCTATTTTTGATATGGATGATGTCTGGTATCAGCCTTATGTCCAGTATGCACGAGAAAACAAGATAACAGATAAAACATATGATTACGAAGCGATAATCAGTCGTGCAGATTTTGTCAAGCTTCTCGCCGCAGCTTTGCCCGCGGAAGCACTGCCGGAAATCGCATGGGTTGCAGATAATGCCATTCCGGATATCCCTGCGCAGGCAGATTATGCGGATACAGCATACCAGCTTTACCGCGCTGGAATTTTAAGCGGCAATGATGCGTTGGGTACATTTGCCCCAGAAAATGAAATTACCCGTGCGGAAGCAGCCGTGCTGCTCAGCCGTATGGCAGATGCTTCATTGCGTCAGCAAATCATGCTGACAGGTCTTGGCGATGCCAATAAAACAACACAGCTTTATGCCCAGATCGAACAGGGTATCCGGGGTTTCAAAGGGATATCCGGTGAAAAAGGGGATTACATAGACCTTGCCGTATTTGGGCTTTCCAATGCGGATGGCAGCAAAGACCGGATGCTATTATACCGGGTATTTAACAAAGTGATGCAGGATCATCCCGAACTATTTTGGGCAACAAGCGGTTATACACGGATACCTTGGGCCGATAACCCAAATCGGCTTGCAGGTGTATGTCCGAAATATTTTGAATTTGCAAAAGACCCAGATGCAATTGCGGCATGCAATGCTGCTGTGGAAGCTGCACTGGCACAAGTAGAAGGTGTGACAGACCCTGTGGCGCAAATACTCATTCTGCATGATTATGTCATTGAACATAGTGTGTATAATTGGGAAATTGCAGTGGGGCGCGAAAAAGATGCACCAGCTGATGTGCGTAGCGTTTATGCGGTATTGGTATCCGGCGATACGGTGTGCCGTGGATATGCGAATACCTTTCAGTTATTGCTAAAGCGGTTAGGCATTGAATGTCTGTTGGTGGAAAGTGAAGAAATGAACCATGTTTGGAATATGGTTAAATTGGATGGAAAATGGTATCATTTAGATGTTAATCAAAGCAATAATAATCCGCCAAGTTTACGGGGACATGGCGACCATATTGCATTTTTGATATCAGACATGGCAGCGCGCCAAATGGACTATCGGGGCTGGCAAGTGCCATGGATGGAAAAACCACCAATATGCAATGATGATAAATATGAAAAAGGTTGGGCGTTTTATGACACACGATTCCCGCTTTACCATAAAGATGGAAAGTTTTATGCTGTGCGGCGTGAAAGCAATGCACAATGCGGCATTTATTATGGAAATCTATCTGAACAGGGTGAAAAAATTGCGGATATCCCGCTGTTTACCAATGATACGGGTTATGTATATTCAGGAATCGTTTGGCGGAAAGATTGTTTATATTTTGTAAGCCTGAAGAATAAACTGCTTCGATATCAGTTAAACGATAGGGAAATTACGGAAATGGGAGAAGTGCCTTTTACTGCGCAGCCTTCTTAAGACGGTAAATATAAAGCAAATAAAGATGCCATTGGCTTATATATGGATGGCAACGAAATTGTTGCTGTTTCGCGGACACAGCGAAAAGTGTTAGCTAGGTTTCCAGTATCATAAATAAAAAACCCCTTAGCGGAACATAACGCTAAGGGGTTTTTGCACTAGTTTTGGTAATTCAGGATATTACGAAGTAATTCCCCAGTCGATGGGTCTACAAATGCACCTGCAATTCGCTCACCGTTATGGATGATACCAACATCAACCATCCAACGTTCTGCGGCATCCCAATAACTGCGTTCACCAATTTCAAAAGTAACATCCAAATCGTTAGGTACGTTAAGGAACCACTGATTTAATCCTTCATAAGTCAAGAAGGTGTGGTATAATAGG
>CAJUDU010000138.1 GCA_910584935.1 uncultured Butyricicoccus sp.
GCTGCCGCCAGTAATATTCCAATCCCGCTTTCAATTCCGGAACACGTAAATCGCTTTCGATCCAACCAACACATATGTAGCCTGCTTGAATCCGATCTTCCACCCGCCTTTTGCCAAAGGCTCTTGCATTGTCGATGATTTCAATCGGAGCAGTGTAATCACCTTCGGATTTTGGTGCTTGCAGCAGCACATATCTGTTCAAGGGTCATACCTCCTTTTTAATATCTCGGAATGGTTTGATAGACGTGTTTCTTCTTGATATACTCAACAGTTACTGGTGCCTTGCAGTTCCGGCAGCTGATATCAAACATTTGCCCTGTCAGATTGGTAAATGCACGTGATGCTGTGCCGCAGGCATCGCAATTTGCCCACACAGGTATCAACGGCTCGGTAAAGCCAAAATGCTGATTGCACGCCCTGCAATAAAATAAACTCTGCTCTTCTTTGGTAAATGTAAACCAGGTATTGCCGCAATATGGGCAACTCAAATACAACATACCTTTCGCAGCGATAACAGCCTGTTCCGGCTCTGATGTTACGCAGACGGTGTTATCAGGTTCAGGCTGTTCATCACAGAGTTCTGGTAATTCCGGTTCTGGCTGTTCGTCATCGGATTCTGGTTCAGCGATTTCAGCATCCGAATCAACTTCCGAAATTGTATCCAGCAAAGTGCTTACAAATGCCGCATAATGCGTTTTGCATATCTGTTCCGGCATTTCCGCTGTAAATCGGCTTCCCGGTATGATAACGATAAGTTTCATTTTCTGCCGCACCTCCAGGTTTCGTAGTTGATGTACGCCCGCCAAAGCAGGCTTGCGGCGGCAATTCCTGCGCCTGCCAGCAGCTCCAGTACACACGCAAACATTGTCACGCTGCGGGTAAAAAACCAGAACCAGACCGCGGCAATCATGCCGATGACAGTGACAGCCGCCAGAATGTGACGGTATTTTTTAGGCATAGTGTGTATTCCTCCTTGGTTTATTCATCTACGCATACAGCGCGGTATTTTTCGTTGCCAGATTGCTCTTTTCGCGAGCGGTACAGATATTTGCAAATGGATTCCGCTTGGATGCCTAACATAGCCGCCAAATCCTTTTGCGTGTCCGCCACGGCGATCGGCAGGCGCGGCGGGCTTGGGTCATAGGCAACATAGAGTTGCTGCAAAATAATCACCCCCTTTGCTGCTTTTGCGCTTCCAGCTTTTCACGTCCGCCAGGGTCGTGCAGGATATCTTGGATAAGCCGCAATGTTGCAGCGGCAAGATTGTCCCGCACATAATCCGGTATTTCCGCTGTGTTGATGTGGATGCCAGTCATGAAATCACCCTTTCAATTTTAAACAGCCAGAAGGATTCATCTTCTGTGCAAACACCGAAATATTTGTCCGTCCGTGTGAAATAAAGCCATAACCCGTAAAACTGCTGCATCGCAGCCTGATAAACCTGCCACTGACCAAGCAATACGTTCACATTCTTTTGTTCCAGATGATATTCATCCGAACCGACATAATGTTTACTGCGGGCTGTCAATGCCGTATCAAAATCAGTGACACATTTTTTCAATGCCTTGCCGAAATCCGTTTTCAGGAATTTTTCTTTGTTAAATATCAGCTTTTCCATCTGTGCGTTGGCTTCTGACTCCGACTGCTGGGCATCGATGCGCCCTGGGCAAAGCCCTGAGCCGCCTTTACTTTTCGGCAAACGCCGGAACGCATTGCGATGGATGCAGCCCTGACGGGCGCAATCACTGCAATCATAGTTGTTATTCATTGGTTTTCTCCTCCTTTGCTTTGCCCCGGTCGCACAGCTTTACTTCATCAACAGTGTTACAATAGCCGCAATCTGCAGCATACACATCACCAGAAGCATCATCCAGATTTGTTCGTGAAATCTGTGCAATTCAACAATTTTCAGATTCTCCGTATCTCTGGCAGCAGGCGCAGTTTCCAGTAGACGAATTGCTTCTGCGATTGCACAATCCCAGCCATCAGCCCAGCTACCCTTATCTGCACCGCAGCCGCCAATGTCGTCCAGCTTGCGGTAAAGTTCGTCTTTGTCGATCAAATCCATTTCCCAAACCTCCTATGCCTCTTCTGTCGTCAGTCGCATAAATGCGCCTGCGTATTCTTCGATACGCGTAGGATGCAGGTTGTCGTCTATGTATGCGCTGTCTGGATTTTTTGTCCACAACTTCAAAACCGCTTCCGCCCAACGAACGGTTTGCGCGCGCAGCCTGTCGCGGCGTTTAATGATTGTTGCAGCGACGCAAATTGCCACTGGAACCCGCCCACATTCTTTAAGCGCATCACCAAACGTGCGCTGTACCTCTGGTGTAGAAAGCTTTTCTTTCGCTGCCCTTACTCTTGCCGCATCGATTATTACCTCCAAATTGCCATTATTCAGCCGTACCATGCTACCGCCTTTCTGCTCTGGCAACACTTGAATAACCGCTTGTGGGAAATCCGTATCATAATTAAAAATGATGCGGGTTTTTCCTTTGAAGAATTGATTCAAAACTTCCGGGATAGCTGCAAGTTTTTCGGGCAAGGTTTCATCGTTCGCCCAAATCCCGTGATGACCTTCTGGATAATCGTCATACCCGAAATGCTTTAAAGCATCGTTCACTGAATCATCTCCTTTCACTGATGCGGATAAATTTTCTTGTCCTCCCTCCCAGGTTCCTTTATACTGAAATTACAGGCTTCTGCCAAAGCCGAGTAAGATAAAGGAAGGACTGATGCTGCTTGTTTTTTTTTTAGGATACGTCCCAGGAAGGGAGGGAAAGATTGATGGATTTTGACGAATTTGAATCTGCTGCAAGAAGGTTTGAAGATCAAGCAAAAGACCTTAAAGATTTGGCTTGCCCAATTCTTAGTGCTGGTTTTAAGCAACCTGTCTCCTGTAGCAAAAACTGCGCTTGGTACAATCCTGACACAAGATGCTGTGATGTCACAGTATCCGCAAATGTGTTGTTTCGCGATCCGGAAACTATTGAATCTATGAATCGCAATGAGGAAGATTCACAAACAGATAACACCTAACAAAACGGAAAATGCTGTCTAAATCGTTTACTGTAGCCGCGTTCTCTGCCAGAACGACGGCTACTTTTTTAGCGACTTCGCATTTGAGTTCAAACGGCATCCTAGGTGGAAGATTCTCGTTTTTTGGTGGCTCTGTGCTGCCATCTGATAGGTTTAGTGACTTGCTCATTTTTGCACTTCCTTTCATTGCGCCGGGGTGGGTTGCTGGCGCATGGCACAGGCCAAGTCCGCCGCTCCTGCGATATACATTAGCTGTGCGTTATCAAGCTGCCTTAACTTGATAATCAAATCCACGATATCAGCCTTGCGGATTTCATTTTGTTCTTGTGTTGTCATAACAAGCACTCCTTTCTTGTTCTGTGGTATGTACACATTATAGCATGCGCATTGTGTGTTGTCAACGATAAAAACACAAAAATTTTTTGGTTGTGTATGTTGACAACACATAAGACCGAATGTTATAATAAAAGCAGAAAGAAAGGAGGCATATATGCAAAACCGAGTTAAAAGCGTAAGAAAAGAGCTTGGTCTTTCGCAAGAGAATTTCGGAAATCGAATTGGCGTTAGTAGAGATGTAATTGTAAACATCGAATTGGGTAGGGCTGCATTGAAGCCACGACTTTTGAAACATATTTGCGAAGTATTCGGAATTAACGAAGAATGGTTGCAAACCGGAAATGGCGAAATGTTTTTACCTGTGTCAGATGAAATGCAATTGCGTCAAATCATGACAGAAATTGCGGTTTCAGATGATGATTTGATAAAAAAAATCATCCAGTCCTATTGGAAGCTGGATGATAAAGAAAAAGCTCTTCTCCGCAAAATGGTAGACAGCCTTTTGCAATAATCATTTCATTGTGCGTATAACGCACAATATGTACATTTCAATTTCTTTGAGCAGGCGAATATCATTGATGTTTTGGATAATTCTAATGATTTCGCGTTTCAAGCTGTTCATTGCAATCCCCTCCTTTCTGGTGAATATTCTATCACCGGGAAGGAGCGGGAACAATTCGCAG
>CAJUDU010000139.1 GCA_910584935.1 uncultured Butyricicoccus sp.
TTCCCCTATTATACCACACCTTTCTGACTCATGGAGGATTAAATCAGGGGCTCCTCTACGCTTGAAACTTTTAGCTTCCTCACCGCTTGCGATTTTTGCTTCAATTACTGCCGCCCGCTCTTGTAGGGCTTTTGCCGCATTTGCGTTCGTAGCAATCTGCTCTTTCGCTCGGCTCATTACCGCATTGCTTTCAAGAATTGTCTGAAAGGTTTCAACCAAATCTTTGATCTTTTTGGTTTTTGCATATTTTTTCACATAGGCTTTGATTGCTGACTCGATCGAATAAATCCCAGAATGAACCAACGCCTGCTCCTTGGTATCACCAAATTCAATTGCTTTTTGCAAGTGGTAATCTAACTCTTGCTGGGCGCTCGGTGCAAGTGTCGTATACTGTTCCAAGTGCATAGACTCAAAATCAATGAATTTGTCAATCATCGGAAGCGTATCTTTAGCGGGAGAAGGAAGCTGCTTTTGTTGCTGCCGTGTTAAGTTATCAATGTCAACATCAGCTAAAAGCGTCCTAATATTCAGCGCTGTAAATGCAGAACATGGGAAAAGCTGCGGGTCTTCAATATCATACTTCGCAAGATATTGTTTTGCAGCATCCATTACTTTTTCAATGCTTTCATTTTCAGGGTCAAACTGATCCATTTTATTGATGACAAACAGAAAACGGTCACGTGCTTCCTTACCGCCTGCTTTAATCTGTTCAGATACATACCGCAGCAAATTGGCATCATCATTTGTGCTTAATTGCGTACCATTCAGCACATAAAGAATAAGATTTTGTGAATCTCGATTCAATGCGCGATAGGTCGTGTTTTTGTGCTCCTGATTCTGCGAATTATTTGGACCTGGGGTGTCTACAAGCATCAGTGCGGTATTTTGGGCGTCCAAGAATGGAATATCACCTTTTGCCGCAATGCGATGCACATCTTCACTTTCGTTTAGCCTGCACATCACATCATAAGTCAGGTCTGGCACTTCCTCCAGCACAGCATCATCACCATCAAATACTCTTGCAACAAAATGTGGATCATCGTTATCCAGTATTTCGGTAATTGTTGCGGTGCAGGCTTCGTTTTTAGCAGGCATCAGTTTCTTTTGCAGCAATGCATTGATTAGCGTGGACTTGCCAGAACTCATGGTTGCAATGACATTGATTGGAAAAACTGAATTGTTGATATTTTCAATTCCCTGAATCAGTTTTGGGTCGCGGAAATCATCAATCGGGCCTTCCTTTAAGTCCTCGAAAATCTGCTTAATGACTTCTTCGATATCTTCGTTGTTGCGTGCAACATACTTGAATCCAGAAATTTTGACGAGTCCCTTTTCCTGTGCCTGTTCGAAGGATTCCACAAAGTCATCTTTATCCAAATCCATGCCAATGTACTCTAGAGAAAACTCTGTTGTATTGAGTTCATCACGGAGTTTTTTCGGGAAATCGCCGATCCATTCTTGAAGGCGCTTACCTTTTGGAACAAAAATGCCGCTGTCGTCTGGTATTTTGTTGCCATCCACAGTGATTGTGGTTTCGAGAAGATAGGGGTTGTACTTTACGGATACTTGTGCCATTCTGTTTACCTCCACAATATAGTTTTTTATCGTTTCTTTTTGGATTTGCTGCGTTTTTTGCGTTTGTTCGGAGATTTTTTTCTTTCATTTTTTTGCTTGTGTTTACACAACCGCATAATTCTTGATTCTAAGTAGATAAGACCACAATCCCGGATTAAATCCTTTGCCTCATCATGTGAAATTGGGAATCGGTCACAACCAAGATTTTCTCTATAATATGTGGATAAACTCATTTCTTCAAATTTGTCCACATAATTATTAAATTCCCGCTGTTCTGACCTGGTCAATTGACAAGATTGGCTTTTTTTCGCCAAAAAAGCCGCACGGGCAGACACCGGATAGATCATAGGGTCTTGAAAACCTTTGGAAATCAGGAACTCCCGTTGCCGCGCAATGACATCAGCGATAGGTGTTTCTTCTGAAAGCAGTTGATCCGCTTTATTCATGATGAAAATCACCTTGATATCGCCGATATGCTCAGCGATAAATTTCAGATGTTCTTCGTCATCTGTTGTTCCTAACTGTGTTGCATTTAGCACATATAGCAGGAGATTATATTTTTTAGATGCAATCATATCCCGGCTGATTTTCATATGGTCTTCGTTCATGCTGGAATTTACGCCAGGGGAATCGAAAAAGAGAAGTCTTTGCCCTTGAAGTGTCCCATTAAAAAACAAGCTAACAGCATCCCAGGATGAAAGGTCATCTTTCAGTTGTTCATCAGCAGATTGCGCATAAGACGAATCTTCATAAAAATAGCTTTTCAGCTCATCATCAAATGGCTTAGAGATAATTGTATGGATTTTGCTTGTACAGGCTAAATTTTGGGCAGCACATATATTTTTCCCGGTAATTGCATTGATAAGTGTAGATTTTCCGGCACTCATCGTTGCTGTAACCAAGATTTTATATGGCGCTTTCTTTATGAACAAAGAATTTCGCCTTACTTTTTCAAGGTAATTCCTAAAAGGTGCAAGACGTGCATCTTGGATTAAATTAAGGGTTACCCGATTCCGTGTGGCTTCTGATAGTATCGCTTCAAACAAAGTGACTAAGAATATATCGTCATTTGATTCCAAATTAAAGTCAAACGATATTTTTCTTGCGATATCAATAAAATTAGGAATTATATCCATTTCATGCAGCGCATATTTTCTACGTAATGAAAAAATTATTGCCAAATCAGCAGGAAGAAGATATGCAAATCTGGAATTAATTTTATAATCCTGCCTGCCGCATAAAATTTCTTTATAGCAATCGATTTGTGAATTAACATCCATCCATTTTACGGTATCAATATTTTTCTCATGCGAGTTTATCTTCAATATTTCAATAAGACTTTGAAGATAGTGAAAATACTGAATCCGAACATTCATACTTTCTTGTAAAATAGGATGTATTGCAACAATTTGCGCACGCGCAAATGCTTCTTGATAGAGCATATGATATTTCCCCTTGCTGTTAAAGATTATTCTGTTCTGCCGTTCGAAGATATAGTGGAAGAAATGCTATCTCCTTGGCTGCGCAGCCACATCTCGATTCCTTTGCCAAACACCTCGGCAGTGACATCCCAACTGCCATCCGGATTTTCTTTCACTTCAGCGGTTGGCAGGCGGTCGAGCACCGCTTCAATAGATGTCCCAGTATAACGGAACTGAACCGTTTGCAGTTTGCCGCCGTACATAAACTGTACCCGTTTACGAAATTCACCTTCTTCAAACCGTTCCGCATACTGTACATTAAAGTGCTCTTTTGTAACCAGAAAAGATTTAATCCGGTCAATCCGGTAGATTGTTGGGAATAAATCATCCGGGTTTTGAAACTCTTTTTTGCGATCAATATCGCGGATAAAAGCAGTCAGATAAAAGTAATATTCAGAAAACATAATGCCAACAGGTTCAATTACCCGATGGACTGTTTCATGCCCCTTGAGTTTTTCATAATCAATTTCCATTACAAGCTGCTGATTCACAGCTGCACCAATTTCCCATAACCGATTCAGAATAGAAGTACCGTGATGCGGTTCAATATAATGATGCCGCTCATTACGGATCAAATCACTGACATTTTTCCGATTATCCGGCGGCACACAACAGGCTACCAGCTTGTCCAGCAACAGGTACATATCTTGTTTTGGCATACTGCGGCTTTCCAACAGTATCTTACAAACCGCCAGAATCTCACTGTTTGTCAGCATAGAGCCTTTGCCATCCAGATAATAGCCGCCTAATATTTTATCATATTCAATTTTATGCAGCGGATATTCCATACATAAAAGAGTATTCAGAGCACCGATATCGCGCTCAATGGTCTTTGCACATACCTGAAAACGCTCAGCTTCTTTTTTCTTAGAAATGATTTGGCCATTTTGCAGGCGGAGATAGATCGAAAGCATCCGATCACCTTTGCTTTTCGTCATGGTATCCATGTTGTTCTCCTTTTAATAGATAAAGCAAG
>CAJUDU010000140.1 GCA_910584935.1 uncultured Butyricicoccus sp.
GCGGATTTGCCTTCATCAACGTAATAATCAACAATCAGCAGGTCATGTTCTTTGGCATAACGCGTCAGGGCTTCCCGCTGGGCTTCCAGCGAATAGCCATGCATTGCCTGTTCTTCTGTGGATACGCGGATATACAGCGCTGCGCGTGTCATGGAAATTTTCTTTTCGGACATAAAAATAACCCCTTTCATTTCACTTTAGAGTGTGATAAAATAGGGGTACTGGAATTGTGAGAATTTTTCAGTACCCTATATGAATCCCGTTTGGTGTTGGCGCACTGGACGGGATTTTTTATTGAATTTTAACTGTTTTATTTACGCCGTTCCGGAAGCTGATAACTGCCATCTGGGAAAAAACGAGTATATTTCGGAAAGCGGCGTTGTACATAAACTTGGAATAACGGCGGGTCTGGCATATCTAATTGATGTAAAAGTGTGCCGTATCGCGCAATGACGCTAAGTAAATATTGCGTATAGTTGCGCAATTCGTAAATGTTAGAAATTTGTCGGCGGATTTCTTTTTTCTCTTTATCCGGCAAAATAATCAGCTTTTGCGCACCAGATAGGGATAAACGGCAAATCCATTTCCGTACATTATTTTGATATAGAATCGCAACATAGGATTCTGTTTTCTTATAAGTAATATCTTCAAGCGAAACATAGCCTGAAAACAGATTTTTAAGTTCAAAATAAGCGTTTTCTTCCAGCGTCGTCAATGCCGTTGTTGCCGGTGGTTCAGCAATTGAGGATGGTTTGGCAGCTTCAGTTGTCGCAGGTGGCGTAACAGGAACCGCAGTAACCGAAAGTGCAGTTTTAATTTTATCATTCATCATTTCACTGATAAATTCGCTGAATGAATCTTTCAGTAATGGTCGAAAACGGTCGAGGACATTTTGCGTTTTCATTCCGGTATATACATCTTTTAAGAAAAATCTTACAAAATCATCGGAAGGATGCGTAAACTGTTCTGATAATAGCTGTTTAAATTGATCTTTATATTTCAGATCGGATGCAGATTCTGCAATCCTTGCAACATTAAAATTATCCTTTCGGAAATCTTGAAGCGACTCAATTTGCTGATCACGCAGGTGCAGCAAATCAAAATCCAAGAACGGGACGGAATCCATTTTATTAGGGTCATCTAAGTCAGTATAGAACCGATATCGGATACCATTGGTCAGGATAGCAAATTTGGCAGAAGTCGTTGCGAAATATCGAAATAATTGAGAATCATGTTTTTCCAGATTGCGGTTAATAGATTTTGCTTCAATAATAATCACAGGTTTACCATCCTGCATAATTGCATAATCAACCTTTTCGCCGCGTTTAATACCCACATCTGCAACAAATTCCGGCACAAAAGTTGTAGGATCAAATACATCATAACCAAGTAGCTGGAAAAATGGAAGAATAACAGATGTTTTTGTTGCTTCTTCTGTAGAAATAGAATCTTTAAATCCTGAAATTCTTGCAACAAACTGCTGTAATTGTTGTGCAAACGTCATAGACAATATCCCCCAAATAATATTTTAAAAATTGTTCAGATCATAAGCAATCTTTATCTGATTAAAGATGTTGCTATACCCATAAGCATTATATCAAACTAACGGTTTTCTAGAATCCCATTCAGTATTTACAGCACTGGGTGGGATTTTGATTTGCAAGCAGGTTTGCGAATGCTTAATCTTTTAGCATAACTGTAATTTTATTTAAATTACAGACTTGTAAAACATGATAGTATTCGATAAAATAATGCACAGAATGACAAACTCTTATATCAAGAGAACAAGGAGATTATTATGACGAACATTAAACTTGTAGCTGAAGCTATTAACAACTGCAAACACCAAGAACAAATTAAAGCCACACTATCTGTTTTTATCAAACCAAGCGTCCAAAACACCTATCCAATTAAGCAAGAACGATGCGTCACGGTTACTGATGTCTTCACCAGTACGGATATATCCACCGCTCACAAGTAAATCGGTTAGCCATTCTTCAATATCCTCCAAATTTGTTTTATCGGGTTTGGAGGATTCTTTTGTGCTTTCTGGAAGGCGCCCTATCAAATAATCCCCATCCACTCTTAATACCTCGCTTATTTTATTAAGCATAGGAATTGGAGGGTTTCGTTTATCTTTTTCCCAATAGTTAAGTCTTGTGGGTGATATCCCCAACTTTTCGGCTAAATCTTTTTGGGTCAAATTTTGTTGTTTTCTAATTGATACAATACGTTCTCCTAATGTCATTTTGCACCTCCTTGTGTTTATTATATATACCACACAAATAGATGTCAATACCGAGATTAGCAATTTGATAATTATTTTATGTAAACCTATTGACCAATTAGCGAAATGCTTATATAATACAAGCAGATAAGCAAAATGCTAATCAGAGAGGAGAAGATACTATGTTTCCAAATCTGAACGCAGAACAAGCGCGACATGGGCATACAAATCAAGAAGTTGCCAATCTTCTTAATTTGGCACGAAGCACCTATGAAACAAAAAAAAGAACAGGACATTTTTCTTTGACGGAAATCAATATTCTCTGCGACACATATGATTGCGATTATTCGTATTTGTTTTGCGAGAAACCCATTATTCCTGATCGTCGTGCGGGCGAAATATCAGCCCCAACACAATAAGAAGGTGACGCGATGATTGAAATCGTATTCTTGGAGCCAAACCGGCTGGATGCAGTGCCGTTTACCACATCCAAGGCGATTGCCGAATTTGCAGAAGTAAGGCATCATGCAATTCAGCAACTAATAGCGAAGCATGAAAGCGACTTCACAGAATTCGGAATACTCGCATTTGAAATGCGAGAAATCAAAGGGCGGGGACAGCCGGAAAAGGTTTACCGCCTGAACGAAGAGCAGGCAACCTTGCTGATGACATACCTGAAAAATACAGCAAAGGTGAGGGCTTTTAAGAAAAACCTTGTGCGTCAGTTTTACGCCATGCGGGAGGAACTGAAAAGCCGTGCCATAGAACGCGCATTATCCAAGCCTGTTCGCCGCTCCATGACTGATGCAATACAGAAAAGCGGCGGCGACAAGTGGGCATACAAACATTACACCGATCTTGCCTACAAATCCGTTACAGGCAAAAATGCCGCCGGGCTCCGCAAAGAACGTGGCGCAGACAAGAAAGCTGTGGCGGTGGATTACATGACCGCTGACGAAATCCAAAAGATCACGCGGCGGCAGGAACAGTTTACCGTACTTATGGAAATGGGGCTGGATTACCAACAGATTAAGGCGATTGTGCTGAAACAGGCGATACCCGCCACAGCGCAATGACAAGGAAGGGGGTGAAATTATACGTGATGTAAGAGATGTTCTTGCGGAAACCATCAAGGAACGGTGCATTAAACAGACCTTGCTGGCAAATAAAGCTGGGCTGACAAAACAGCAGCTTTCAGATATTATTCGCAAAATCCGCAAGCTGGATGCAAATGAGATGTTTGCACTATGTGTTGCAATGCAAATGACACCAAATGATTTGTTTGAAAAAGCACAACAACCAACATAAGGGAGAAAGGGGGTTACCGTTTTGCAGCAACTCTATGTCGCCTATGACCCAAGCCCGCCGCACCTGCCGATCGCCGTGGCGGACACGCAAACGGAACTTGCGGCTATATTGGGTATGCCGGTGTCAGCAATTAACCAATATCTGTACCGCTTACGAAAAGGGCGTATAGGCAAAAAACATGGCGGCGAAAAATACCGCGCTGTATGCGTAGATGAATAAAAATAGGAGGTTTACAAAATGGATTACACTGTTGAATTTGTTGGCAAGCTGGATATCTGGAAATATGCCCGGGCGCTGGCGATGATCGCCGGGGAGATGTTCGGCGCGGAAGT
>CAJUDU010000141.1 GCA_910584935.1 uncultured Butyricicoccus sp.
TTTTCTTTGGTCAAGTCTTGTTTGGGGCTTGACTTTCTATTTGCAGGCTTTCTTTTCAAAATCGTATAAACACATTTCGTTCACCTGTGCCATCAATGAGGGTAACAAACCGCAGCATGGGCAGGGTAAGAAAGAGGTTACCAACATCAAGCGTTTCGGGTTGTGACATTTTCGCTTTAATCTCGACAATATTCCAGCTTTTGAAGGTTGAATCACCAGCAACCACCCATTGCGCCTGCGCATCCGTTGCGCCTGAATGCGTAGCCAGCCGGAAGCCATAAAATTTACTTGCATCATTCGCAACACGAAGTTCCCGGCAAAATAAATGCATTTTATCATCAAGAAAATAACTGCTGTTTTTCTCTCCAGGCTTTATGGTCACCTCTTCTTTTTTCCATTTTCTTGACGGCACTCCACCACCGCCGCCGCCATTGCCACCAATGCCATATGTACGCGGATATCAACTGCCTTCCAAATCAACTTCAAAAGCCAAGTAACCGTTTTCATCCCGCGGTGAAATCACTGTAACTTGAATAAATTCTTCTTCAGGTTCTGTGAATGACTTCCAGTTTTTAGGTCTAACCGCTTTATAAACGGCTAAAGGATCAGAAAGCCATACCCCCCCCCCGATGGGAATAACAGGAATTTAATATCATACTTTTTCAACCTCCAATTATCAAGCACCTACATTTATACCATGATTATTCACAACAAAAGCACAAGCATTTGATTGATTACAATTTTGTGTCCCCGCAAAATACAGTTCAAAATGAAGCTGTATAGGAATCGTTTTTCCTTCTGACACGATAAGCAGCTGTCCATTTTCCAAACTAACCGTCAATTTCATCGGATTTCGCAAGCCGTCTGAAAAAGAGATTTTCAATGTGTTTTCGCCTGCTGTTTGGCTGTGAATCTTCCCATTTACATTTTTGATAAAAGTAAATACAGCGTTACCATCACTTATACAGGAAACTGCTGTGCTGTCGGTCAGCGGATAAGATCTGTCAACATGAAATTCTGTTTTGCCAAGTGAAAGTGTTGGTGTTGCTTTGCCGATACGCCAAGTTACATTTTTCGCTGTTTTGCTGCCATCCCGCCAGCAATAGCCCTTTTTCGGTATAAAAGTTGCGATAAACGTCCCGGCATTTACGCTGCTGGTCGTGCCGCCCATCGTCATTTTGGTGTTGTCATAGTTTTGCCAAACCGGGCTTTGCGCCCTGCCGTTATAGGTGAGCGTTCCAGTTTGTGCTGGCAGCGGGATTGTTTCGATTTTCCCGCGGTATCTGCGATTCAAAATCAACTTCACGCGCCCCCTTCTGGTGTCATATCAAACGGCGTGATATCCTGCACAGTAATATAAACGGTCATTGCGCTGGTCAAATTGCTGTCCACGGTATAAGTAAAGCCGGTCGGGCTGATGGATTTCAGCCGGAAATTACAGTCATAGAATTTATCCCAACTTGCAGCGGCAGGCGCGGCGTCAACGATGCAATCTGTTTCGCTTGCCGTACAGGCAGGGAATGTGCCGGAAACCGAACCGACTGTATCCGCGTTTGTCGCGGGAATTGTGACGGCAAACACCTTTGGCGTTACGGCATTTACCCCATTAAGTATGGCATTTTCCACATACCATTTTGACGTGGCATCATCATCTTCTATCGGATATCCAACATGCATTATTCGATCGCCGGATAGACTTAAATCACCATGAATTCCTACATGACGATCCGAACCTGCGCAAATGTAAAAGTGTCCATCGCTTGCAGCATCAAGCACAAGTTCACCACACGCATTGTAAAAACGTATTTCTTGTTCGTCAATTTCTATATATGGACCATCTCCGGCAATTGTGGAACCGCTTCTAATTGTCGTAATGCCTTTATTCGTATCTAACTCAATGGCTGGCGGTCGGTAAACATCATCCGTTCCTGGACTGCTTCCACCAATCCGGATACGCGCAGGGGCTTTTATATCCACCGTGCCGGTACCGTCGTCTACCTGTACATCGGTAAATTTTACGTAAGTTGACTGTGTTGCACCCTCCAAAATGCGAAACCCGACAAAGCGGGGCGTACCGTCGAATGCACCTTCAACGTCACCGCCAATCTCATCTGGCAACACACGTATATCAATTGCTTCTGTAGATTCATTCAGCACAGGCTGTTGTGACAACTCGCCAGATTCATCTTTCATGTCCGCAACAATTTGTGTTATCGGGATATTGCCTGTCGTACCTGCATTGCCTATCTCTTTTTTCACTGCATGGATATTTTCCAATATCTTTTGAATTAACGGATTGACAACTTCATCCGCGTCCACAGGGTCATCCTGTGTTAGTTTCGGGATATCCTCATGATATGTAGGGTTTTCCGGCAGTTCATAGACAGCCGCTGTAGCAGTTTCAGCCATATTGGTCACGCCTCCCCGCCAATTTCCTTTGCCTGTTCGCTGGTAATCCAGCCCTTTTTCACAGCAGCTTGTACGCCTGTTTTACTTAACTTGCCACACAGATACAGCCGTTTAACAGATTCATACATGATGATTTTCCTCCTTTCTATGGTTCTAATGCGGAAATAATCAACGCATCTAATGTATCCTGCTGATTTTGCAGGGTACGTTCCGCCAGTGTACTTTGTGCCATAGAAACCCAGCAAACTTGTTTTTCTTCTTCTTTAACCGTGCCGCCAGCGCCGGATACCCCACGCATAGCAAGTTCTTTATAACCTTTGCCCACGCCAGTACGTATCGTATAATTCTCATGGATAAATGTACCGGAGTCATCCTGGACGGTAATCGCTGTACAATTTTCTGCTGTGAACAGTCCCAGTAAATCATCCAAGCTGGTGTTGGGGCTAAACAAAAATGTCAGGCAGTCCCTTGTCACGCCCTGATAATTTACTGGGCTGCCGTGGACGCCTTCACAGTCCAGTGTGCAGCCGTTTGTCAGTAAGATTGTCATAAAAATCCTCCTCGTTTAAGTTAATTGGTTGCTGACTACAAGTGGAATAGAATGTCCATCAATGGTGATGTATGAAGGAAGGGTCATTTCAGAATAGGTAGTTATCGAAACATTTGATGTGTCAATTGCCGAATAAAGCCGAAAATCGTTATCTGATATATTTGGGTAAAATGTGCCGGAACCATATGTATCTACATGATCAACATCTGGGGCACCTCCACAGCAATTTACAGCCCAATGTCCATCCCCGTGCCATGCGCCAGAACCAGAAGACGATCTGGTAAAGCTGAATACCCAGCTCACAGCAAATGAAACTGATGCGCCATATTTCAGGTTCCAACTTGTAAGATTACTGAGATCATATTCACGTCCATCCTGAAAATACGCATTGAATCGACCCCGCAAGTTAATACCTTTGCCAATCGTATTGCAGGTTACACGAAAAGTTAAACCAGAAATACTTATATCCCCATATTGATTTGCCACCGTCAGTGTGTTCCCGACTTGACCTGTATAATCGCCGGAGGAATTTACTGACTGTACGTCGATTTCGGAGAGCCGCAATTCAACATAGTTGATATCATCCAACCTGCCAAAGAATTGCCGCCGAGCAGAACCTACTGCGTTAAACCCCTGCAAAATGCTCCGTGTCACGCCATCCACACCAACATAAAGATTATTCGCCCGCCGCACCACGCCATTTTCGCCCATATAAACTGGCAAATTTCATCACCATCCATTAAGAGCCTATCCCAAAATAAAAGAATCTGTGGTATAATACCAAAGGGTGATAAAAATGAGTGAAAAGAAAAGTTATCAGGCATGGACAATCTCAGATGAATTTTGGCAAGCTGATGTTGTATAAATAAAGTTGACACCTTCAACACAAAAAGAAAGTGATAAAA
>CAJUDU010000142.1 GCA_910584935.1 uncultured Butyricicoccus sp.
CACCCTTTGGTATTATACCACAGATTCTTTTATTTTGGGATAGGCTCTAAGTCTGATGCGGAGTACCGACATTGAGTGCGGCAATCCGTAAATGACACCATGACATACCCACCGCTGGATTCTCTCTGGCGGTGGGTAAGGTGGGTTACAAAAAAGTGGGAGGTTTTTTGATGAAAAAAGCATTGGTATGCGCGGCGGTGCTGGCGGGCATGACGCTTTCTGGTGCGGCAGGTGTTGCGGCGGCAGCAAACAGCATAGTGGGGCTGGACGCATATGGTGCAATTGACTATACTGTGACAGAAAAAAGCATCCAGTTTGGCGCATATCAGACGACTAGAAATGATTACACTACACATTCAGGGTTTCCAGCAGGGGCGCATTGGAAACTGTGGGTAAAGAGTGCATCCGCCGAGCCAATGACTACAATGATTATTCAAGACAGCACAAAAAAAATTATCGCTGCCTGTCCAGTTCCGGCATATGGCAATATGGTTTATTATGACCGCGATTTTGAAATTGACAAGCTGTATAAGTAGAACCCATTAATTAGCGATTATAGTACAGACTGGTCGAAAATAGATGCTTCCATGTGTGCGCCTGGAACAGAATATCACAAAACCCCGGAAGATGGAATCACGCGCCCAATATTCAGCGGTTTTGTTTACGGTGTGCCGCAGGGCATCCCAACCCAAGATATCCTTGGCAAAAATTTGATGGCAATCAGCAATTACCGGTTTATCACAGACCTTGTGTTTCAGCCGGGCGAAGTCGGGAAAATACAGAGCCAACACCATCCTCTATGAGTTGCCGCATTGATCCAGCCCATACATATAGTTTATATATTAGCCATGGCGGTACAGGTTTGAAAAATGAAAGCCTGAACATTTTAGCTGGATAAAAAATATACATCCTTGTTCCCGGATTCAGTTTCCGGCAGCAGGGATGTTTTTTTCGGCAGATTGGTTTTTATATGCGGATAAATGGTTGACTTTTGCCGCAGGAATAGTTATGCTGGAATTATCACAAAAGAAAACGGATATCGTCCGTTTGGGCTTGGAAGGGAGCAGCAGTATGAAGCTAAAATTTGGAATGGTAGGCGGTGGAGGCGGCGGCATTGGTCCCTGCCATTATGCTGGCGCGGTCATGGATCATAAAGCAGAACTGGTTGCAGGCTGTTTCAGCCGCAATGCGGAGAAAAATCAAAAATATGGGCGGTTATGGGGTGTAGCAGAACCAGACAGGCTGTATGCGGATTACCGCGCCATGGCAGAAGGGGAAGCAGCGCGCGAGGATGGGATTGATTTTGTATCCATCGTGACACCAAACGACACCCATTATGAAATTGCGAAATGTTTCATGGAACATGGCATTCATATTATGTGTGACAAGCCGCTTGCCTTTTCATTGGAACAAGGGGAAGAACTCGCCCGGATTGCCAAAGAAAAAGGGTTATTATTTGGACTGACCTATACTTACGCGGGCTATGCCATGGTACGGCAGGCACGCGAATTGATTGAACATGGCGAGTTGGGCGATTTATTATATGTACGTGCCCAATATCCACAAGAATGGTTAGCAGTTGCTTTAGTTGCGCAAAAATCAGACCAATCACTTTGGCGGCTAGACCCATCACGGACAGGGCCATCCCTTGCAACGGCTGACATCGGGACACATTGTGAACATCTTATCCATGCGGCAACAGGGTTAGTGCCACAGCGTGTGCTTGCAAAGTTTGACACATATCCAAGGGATTTGCCGCTTGAAACCAACACAACGATTTTGCTGGAATATCCAAACGGAATCACAGGGACAATCTGGGTATCCCAAATTGCAATAGGGCATGAATGTGATGTATATGTTGCGGCATATGGCACAAAGGGTGCGATTGAATGGTCACATAGTGCGCCAGGACAGCTTCGGTTTACTCGCCTGAACCAGCCAACGCAGATCTTAACCGCAAACCGCGAATGTGATGATGAAGCGGCAAACCGGTTATGCCGTTTGCCTTCCGGACATCCGGAGGGGTATTTTGAAGCGTTCGGCAATTTGTACCGTTCATTCTGTGAACATCTGCTTGCCAAGAAAAATGGACAGGAACCGGAATCTTTCACTTATCCCACTGTAGAAGATGGCGTGATTGGGTTAAAATTCATCAAAGCGTGTGTTGAAAGCAACCAAAATGAGAATATATGGGTTTCATTATAATAGGATAAAAAAAACGCCGCCTGCCAGCCCGCCCTATAGAAGGGCAGACAGCAGGCGGTTTCTTTATTTTGAAACGGATATGATCAGCAAGCTAAGTTGTGCGCTGTCATCGGTAATGCCGATATCAGAGCGTTGCGCGGTTTCATAACCGGCTTTTTGCAATTGTTCGCGCAGTTTTTCCATACCGCTCATACTGTTTTCAATGCTGAAATAATAAAGGTTGCCATCTTTTTCAATTAAGCTGGCTTGTTCCAGCGCAGGCGGATCATCGCTGCCGACCGCGACATAACAGAACCCAAAATGGTATGCCTGCAATTCCTCTGGCAGGCTGACCGCAAGGCTTGCGGCTGCGTTTTCTGGTATGGCACGCATATGATAGTCTTTCGCGGCTGCTTTTTCTTGTTCTGCAGGAGTAGTATCACTGCCAGTTTCTGTATCCGCAGCAGAAGGGATGTTTTTTTTCATACTGTACTGTTCTGGTGCACCGCCATCTAAAGCAGCGTTGCCAGAAGCCGCAGGCTGGCTGATTTCCAGCCCGCCAAATAAATCCCCAAACGCGCCAGATAACGCCAGCAACACGCAGGCAGCAGCCGCGGCAATAATCGTAAAGACGGGCAGTGTGCGTTTGCGTGGCGGTGTGGGCGCAGGCATGGCATCTATGATATGCTCCATAATTTTTTCGTGGAGTTCTTCAGGCAGGGGCGCTTTGATATCCCCCCATGCAGTACGCATCAGTTTCAAATCTTCCAGCCAGGCAGCGCAGGCAGGGCATTCGGCTAAATGCTTATCAAGTTCCCGTTTTTCTGCCCGTGTCAATTCGCCGTCCAAGCTTGCGGAACAGAGTTCCTCAAAATATTTACAATCAGGCATCGCCGCGCCTCCTTTCTGTCTGTTTAGACGCAGAAGGCAATGAAATGTTCCCACGTTCAAGCAATATTTTTCGCAGGGCAGCACGTGCCCGTGCCAAGCGGGATTTTACCGTTCCTTCACTAAGCCCCAATGCCGCGCCAATATCCGCATAACTCATGCCGGCAACATCACGCAGGATAACAATTTTCCGATGTTCTTCGGATACCATATTGAGTGCCGCATCCAGTTCCCGGCGCAATTCACTGTTGGCAAGCGCGGTTTCCGGCTGGCTTGCCGGATGGGTTTCCTCGATTTGGTCGGCGGTTTGCTGGTCTAAGGACTGGGGTTGGGCAGTATTTTTCCGGGCAAAATCCACACATAAATTCATGGTAATGCGGTAAAGCCAGGTAGAAAACCCACTGTCCCCACGGAAGGAATCCAAGGAACGGTAAGCATGTAGGAATACTTCCTGGGCAATATCGGCTGCATCTTCCGGGGAACCTGTGGAACGGAGTGCCAGCGAATAAACTCTTCGTTCATATGCCGTTACCAGCGATTCAAAAGCAGCAATTTCCCCTTTTTTTGCCCGTTGAATCAGTATTTTTTCCCCAGTCATACGCAGCCCTCCTTTCCTTGCCCAATCAGGCATTCGGTAAACGTGATTTCAACTCCTCAGCAAGCTGATATAGTTCTGTTATTGTAGACAATGCACTGACACGTTTTTTATATTCTTTCAGTCCTGATT
>CAJUDU010000143.1 GCA_910584935.1 uncultured Butyricicoccus sp.
ATTTCCTCAATTATATCATATCGTGCATCCTCCCGCAACTGTGGCGGTTCGACTTCCTCAATATCAAGCGCACACCGACAGGATGGATGTGCTGGCGGCGCAAGCCTGACATCCAGCCCGGAAAGCCGTGTTGAGAAGGGGAACGGCTCTTCCAGCGGGATTTCCATCCCATGCAGCCGCATACAGGTTTCACAAGTCCGCTCATCCCGTGCAGACCGCCAGATCTTCACGGCTTTGCCGAGATATCCGGCTTCCTGTGCTTGGCGTGCCCATTCCAATGCGCCTTGGTTATAAGCAAATGCAAGTTCCGTTCGGGCGATATTATAACCCCGGTAGCGGTGCTGTCTGGCGGCATATCGAATTGCTTTATCCACGGCTTTTTTCTTGCTCATGCCGTTTGTGATCAGCGTCTGTATGTAATTTGCATTAGCAATGCTTTGCTGGTATGTCAAACCAACCATAGGACGTATCGCCCGCGCCAGCACATCCACATTCATGCCGCTGTTTGCCGCATGATGGATTACTGCCTGTAAGCCCTGCAATTGCGCGTTTGTGCTGTTTGTTACAAATGCTGCGCCGCGGTTTGCTGTCCAGCGCTGCACGCCGTCTGCCATCGCGTCAAACCGCCATCCGGGATATTGTGCCTGCAAGCGTTTAGCGGCGTTCTGCATTGCCACAAGCCACAATGGGCGCAAATGCCGCGACACAAACTGCGCATAATCCTGCTGCCACTGCTGGAGCCACGCGGGGCTGATACTGCCGTTTAAGATTGCTTCCCGCAGTTCTTTGTATGTAATCGCACGCCCTTGGTTATGCCATAATGTTTGCAGGAACGATGCCAGTTCCGGTTCCTGTTGGTTCAGGAATGAAATCAGCATCGTTCTGGCATCCGGGCGGCTTGCCGCCTTAATCACGCTGCTGCGCATCCGGTTCCCTCCCAAGGGCTTTTTGTGCCTGCATAGCGGCAGCTTCATCATCTGTGTCCTGCCGCGCTGGATATGGTTCGCTGGTTAGCTTTTCCGGCAGACCTGCAATCCCGCGGATATAGTCTTCCAGTTCATCATCTGGCTGTAATGCGCCAATGCCGACCATGCTTTTGATAAATTCCCCGATGTTATCCAAATCTGCATCTTCAATATCGCCATGCACCATTTTCGGATAATCGGTCATGCCGGCAAAATGTGTTCTGTTCAAATCCATCAAGCGGGGGATTGCCTGATTATTAAACACTTCGCAGATGATATCCAGATATGTCCCAATCGCAAGCGCAAAGATTTTTGTTTTGCTGCTGGCAAGCGCGAAACTGCCAACAGCCTGCTGTCCTAACAGAACGAAATCAGCAAGTACCGTTGTAGCAATACGTTTGTCATACCGTTCAATAATTGCATTGGTATCAAACTGCCTGCGGCTACCGGTTGAAAGCAGTTCCAGCTTCCAGCCATTTTCCCCGCCGGGGAGCACAATACCTTCCCGCGCATCGCGGCGGATGCTGGACACAATTGCTTCAGCATTTGCCAGCGTCTGTACGGCTTCCGGGTTGCTGCTGTCCCAAAGGTCCGTGCTTTCTGGCGCATACAGGACAGGGAAGCCAGCTAAATCCCGTTCAATGCCGATACCTTCGATTTCCTGAATACGTTTTTTGAAATACCATGACCGATACGCGTTGCGCAGGATGGAACGCCCTTCCGGGTTGCCTTTCCTGCTTTTCGTCCGGAAATGAAGGGCTTTTTCAAGCGGGATGGTGAGTTGTTCAAAAGTCGGGGCAGGGGTTTGGGTCATGCTGGAAAGTTCATCAGAATCCGGGACGTATTCCCACCGGTACAGGGTTTCCTGTGCACGGATCGGCAGCCTGCTCCAACCAATCAGCCCATCATCATATCTGCTGCTTGCTGCCAGGTTTTTGGATTTCCCGCGCCGGAATTTGTACACAATTTCATGATAACTCCAGCCATATGTTAAGAATGACAGGATTTCAGACAACGTATCTGTCCAGGTATCCTGCATATCGTGCATACACTGCTGTATAAATTCAGCAGCATCCCGGTCCGTTTCGGTATCCCCGCCAGGCTGGATGGTAAAATCACATTGCCGCATCAGCATTTCAATGGCAAACAGAATAGCGCCCACAGTTTCATCATTTTCGCTCATTTCCTGATAAACCTGGACGCCTTTCAGCCCCCGCAGTTCCGGCAGAAATTCTTCATAGAAAACGCCGCCATACCGCCGCTGACCAATCCGCCCATATTCTTTTCGCAAAATTTACCGCCTCCAGTAACTTTGGTGTGCGCCTAATTTATCAGAAGCGTTGGGAAGCCTGGCGATATATCCGCCTTTCTGCATATCGCGTTCGCAGGCATACCGTACCGCGTCAATGGTGTGATTATCTTTATCTGGATAACCTGACTTGAATGTGCTGCCATCGGCGGTGCGTTCCAGTTCGTAGCCTGTAAATTCCCTTGCGGCATTCGGACAGGAGATTGGATCAATAATGATTTCATCCAAATCTTGCAGCCAGCAGACGCCATGTTCCACGCTGCCGGGACCTTTTTTCGCTGCAGTCAGACGTACCCCACGGGCTTTGAGTTCATCATTGGAACGCGGTTCCGCACTTTCTGCAATAACTTCTTTTCGGCTGGGGTTTTCTTGATGGATTTCGCTTGCAATTTCGTCAAACCCAGCACGATGCTTGTAAAATTCATGGAAAATGAATATCTTGCGGCGTTTGCGGTCATAATGCAGCGCCAAATATACAAATGGGTCAGGACCATAGCCCCAGTCCAGTCCGCGCCGGATACGATCAAAGGATTCTCGTTCGGATTTTGTGATTTCGCGCAATGTGACATTGCGGAATACTTCACCGCCTGTGCCTGTAACTTCACCCAAATATTCATGCAGATACCGGATTTCATTGGTGGCTTGAAGCTGTTCTGCTTCCTGTAAAAATGGTTCACCCAGCCAGCTTTCCGGTACAGACCGGTAATCACTGTGATGGACCAGCGTATCTGAGCGGGTTTGCTGAAGTTCAATTTCGCGGTTAATCCAATTGGTTTGCGATTTGGGTGGATTGTATGTGTAAAAGATATCAAATTTATCACCACCGCGCATCAGGGACTGATTGATGGTGTCTATTTCACCTTTGCCAAGAAATTCGTCACATTCTTCGTACCAGATGTAACGGATATATCCTTTGGAAACTTTGGTTGATTTGATTTTCTTAGGCTTGTCCGCGCCACGGAATAAAATGCGCTGTCCGGTTGGCATATAGATCAACATCATTGGACTGATCCGCTGTTCCCAAAGATGGGAAACGCCTAATTTGCTGATTGCCCAAACGAGCTGTTCATAAACGCTGTCTTTGAGATATAGCCCCACTTTACGCAGACATACGGCGTTTGCATCCGGATGCTGCATCATACCAAGAATAATTTCCACAGCCGCAAAGCTGGATTTGGTAGAACCGCGCCCGCCTTTCAGCCAGTAATGTGTGATGTTTTCTCGTTTGATTGCATTATGCACTGGGTAAAATGCAGGCGCAATACATTCTGTCAAGTTAGTCATGGTTGTTCTCCTCCTTGATGTCGTCCACAATTTGTACAGGAGCGGCGCCGGATATATTGGCATCGGTTTTGGTGCCATAGCCGTATTTGCTCATCCAAAGTGCAGCCAGCCGCGAATCAACTGCACCCAGTTCAAATTTCGTCCGGGCGTCAATTTCGCATTCTTCTTTCATGCGCGTGACAATGTCAAGAAACTGTGGATTGTTCGCATATG
>CAJUDU010000144.1 GCA_910584935.1 uncultured Butyricicoccus sp.
TATTTCATGCCCCTATTTTACCACTGCGCCTTATTTTCGCAAGAGGTCTAATGAAAAGTACATAGGTGACGCATTATTACAGAAAACTTACATCACAGACTGCATCAGCAAAAAGGTGAAAAAGAACTGCGGTGAACGACCAATGTATTACATTGAAAATAATCATCCGGCGATTATCCCACGCGATGTGTTCCAACGTGTGCAGGAAGAAATGGCACGAAGATCAAGCAAACGTAAAGTGATGCAGAGAACAGGAAAGACAGAACAAGGGAAATATTCATCGAAATATGCCTTGTCCGAATTGCTGGTTTGTGGCGAATGTGGAACACCATATAAACGTTGTACGTGGTCACGGAATGGGAAAAAGCGAATTGTCTGGCGGTGTATTTCAAGATTAGAGTTCGGCAAAAAGTATTGCCACAACTCGCCGACAATTGATGAAGATAAGCTGCAAGCTGGAATTTTATCGGCACTTAGTCGGTATGCGGCGGAAACAAAAGAAATGCAGGATGCAGCATTAAAGTTTGTATCTATCGCAAAATGCGGAAAAGAATCTGACGGCATGAATCTGCTAATCCTGCAAAAAAGGTTGGAAACAGTGACCAGTGAACAATCATTAATGTTGGACAGAGTGCTGGCAGATATGGAAAATGAAATGCTGAATGCACAGCTAAAATCCTTAATGGAAGAAAAGTTAAGTATTCAAAAGCAAATTGATATCCTGCGTCAAGGTGAAAATGGATTGGAAAATCAGGCATTATGCTTACAGGAAATGAGAGCAGTATTAAAAGAACTTCCAACGGAACTTGCAGAATTTGACGATGTGCAGATTCGCAGATGGACAGATCAAATCACTGTTGTGAGTGCTGAAAAAATAAGAATTCGCATTCGAGGTACAAGAATAGAGCTAGAGCAGGATCTGTGAATCACATCTGTTGAATATGCTGTAAGCCAGGGGAAAATATTCGGTGGATGTGGTGATAGATTCGAGAGCAAGAAAATGGTATGGTGATTGCTGAAGCAAAACAGTTTGACAGGCAAACAGTGAAAGGAGAATACAAATATGATTATGATTAACAAAAATCCAGATCCGAAAGTGATGTTAAAACAGCTTGGACGCGATGCCATTAACTTACTGGCGATGTGCAGTGTTGACAGTGCTGCGGAAGTCAAACCACTGGAAGCAGGTATCCGGCTGGTGAGAAAAGCATGGGATTTACCGGAAGAAGATGTGCAGGCACAGATGGACAGCATTGCGGAAGAACGTGAAAGCATGATGTTTCAGATTCCGGAAGATGCACTGCCGGAGGATGAACTGCTGAACAGCTACGATGGTGCAAAAATTTTATGGGGACTGTTCAACACAGCAGCCAGGCTGAATGACAAAGACGACCAGAATGCAATATCTGAAGCTGGCGAAATATATGGCAGGTTATCTTGACTTTGATGGCTGGATTATGGAAAAAGAATTCAGCATCCAGATTGTGACGGAAATCAAGAGAAACTGAAAACCAGCAGATAAGCAATAAAATCAGAACAGAGGCAGCAGTTCCAAAACTACGACTGCCCCTGCTCTGGTTTCGTATGGACGTTTGGCGGACTGTGACCGCACGTGTGCGGTTTTAGAGCAGCGGCGAGGAAGGGATACCTCTGGAAAAATTCAGCCCACACAGCTCACCGTTCCAGCGCAGTCAAAGCTTAAAGCCAACATTTTACTATATTTATGAACTGCTGATTTCTATTTTTTCAATCAGGCATTCATGATGTTTCGTATCCTTATTATAGTTAATGCCAATCAGGAAAACTGTTCCGGAATAGCCCTCAAGCGCTTTCACATATTGCTTTTCTTTGATCTGCTGAATAGCGCCTTGTGCAGAATGATCCCATTTCAGTTCAACTATCATGGCAGGTTTATCTGGGCTGTTGCTTCGAGGGGTAAAAACCATATCGGCGAATCCTTTTCCGGCAGGAAGTTCTCGTTTCAGATAATAGTAATTCCGGGCACTGTAATAAGCAAGGGAAATGACACAGCTAAGCGAATTTTCATTGTTATAGGACAAGATGGAAGTCGTATCCATATGAACTGAATCCAACCCTGCCGCAACTGTGTCGGTATCACCATTTAATGTGGCTTCCAGCAAAGCTTTCGACGCATTGATGGATTTCATCACTTCTTGCCAGTCACTTACACGAATGGAACGGACAAATTCTGAACGTATTTCTTCATTTGGGATGAAAACTTCACTCCGTTTCGCGTCATAGGCAAGATATCCCAAATGGATTAGCAAAGTGAGTACATCATCTTTAACTTGAAATGTTGTCATATCATTGGTAAAAGAGGATGTATCAATTTCACACCGACCGCCGCCAAGCATTAGCACAATAGCATCTTTCAGCCCATCGAAATTCATATCAATATAAATCCGCAAAGCTTCGTAAGTTTCAGTTTGTGTCCAATAGCTGCTGAAATGTTTTCGGCGTAAAGAATCTACTACAGATTTTGGATTGTAAATATGCAGATCCCCAGCAAAACGATATCCATCATACCAGCGTTTTGCATCTTGAAAATCCATATTGTATTTTTCATAAAGGGCTTTGGTTTCAGCTTCAGTAAACCCAGTATAAGATGTTAATGGTTCAGCATCAATCATGGAAAACTCATCAAACATATTCAGTGCAGAGTGTGTGCCATATTTTTTGACTGGTAAAATACCGGTCATATAAACCAGGTTCACGTAAGGTTTATCCTTCCATAAAGCGCGAAGAAAGTCCAGATAATCCTTTTGTGCATCTAAATTATCTTTCTTTTCACGAAAGATACAATCCCATTCATCCACGATAAAAATGAAACCTTTCCCGGTTGAACTTGCAATGTCACTGAAAGCATTTGTCAGCCACACTTCTTCTGGTTCAATAAAATCGGGGTAACTTTTCCGCAATTCTCTCAAAACACGTTTTTGTAAAAGGGCAATAGCGTTCGATACATCTCCAGATGCCATGCTTAAGAAATCCTGTATATTGAGAAAAATCACATTGTATTGATTGAGATGCTGATCAAAAGAAGGATGTTTTGTAATTTCTAATCCTTGAAATATTTCGCGTGAATCGCATCCGCAGCTATAGTATGCCGTCAGCATTTTTGCAGCCATCGTTTTGCCAAAACGCCGTGGGCGGCTGACACAGATGAATTTTTGTTCTGTATCAAATACATCATTGGTATAAGCAATTAATTCGGTTTTATCCACATAAATTTTGGAACGCAGCGAAGTCCGAAAACCTTCGTTTCCTGGATTCAAATAGATTCCCATAGTGCTCGCCTCCTGTTCTGCAATAGGTAAAATGTTGTAACGAAAAATATTTAATGAATACATTTCTTATCTGAATTATACCATGCCAGCAGGAAAATCGCAAGTCGGTTGCTACGAATGTCATGCAGCAAAAAATATTTAAAACTTCTTTGAAAAAAGAAAAAGTCCGCGATAAAAACTGACAGTAACAGGTACATCTTTTTTGTCAACACATGACAGGTTGTGCCCAACAAAAAGATGCAGCGCGTTTAGAGCACACAAAAGTGTGCTCTAAATCTGTTTTTGAGAGAAATACAGTGTTTAGAGATGCGGAAAAGTTGCGGTTGGGAAATTTGGGAAACGTTATTTCAGAATAACGAAACCAGAGATGCAAAACAG
>CAJUDU010000145.1 GCA_910584935.1 uncultured Butyricicoccus sp.
CGTATTTCATGCCCCTATTTTACCACTGCGCCTTATTTTCGCAAGAGGTCTAATAAATAAAAAAAGCCCCGAAAGGGAAATTCCCTTCTGGGGCTTTATGTATGGCTTACTTGTTGAATACTTCGTCCAGCATAGTTGCGCCTTCGGTCATATCGGTCATTGCAGTCTGGATGCTTTCCATCATCTTTGTGCTTGCATCGTTGATCTTATCCTGATCGGTTTCGCCGATAATACCCAGTGCCGTGTCAATGTAATCAATCATTGCCTGGCAGCCAGAAGACAGCTTATCATGACCATCCTTGCAGGATTCCGGTGGGTTGAGGGCAATGAATTCATTCATGCCAGTCTTCATATCTTCCAGTGTTTTCTTTGCTGCGTCAATATCGGTCATATCCACGCTGTTGACATTCTGGAAATCAGAGAAGATTTCTTCAAAAGAAGCTTTGTATTCATCTTCAGTCAAAGCCTTCGGTGCAGAAGAAACTGCTGCGCCGTCGCCATTGCCAGCGTCCCCGCCATCATTCTTGCCGCCACAAGCAGTCAGGGAGAATGCCATACTTGCTGCCAGCAGGATTGCCAGCAAACGTTTTGTTGCGTTTTTCATTTGTTCTCTACTCCTTACCAAAAATTGGTTTTTTCAGCCAGAAGGAAAGGATTTTTATTGCCATCATGCCATAATCCGACCTACCAGCCAAATTCCCGAATATTATATCAGTCCTCAGCATTCTGTATTTTAGTTATACGCAAAATGTAAATCAAAGTCCTATAAAAATTTTTTATATAGATTTTCATCCATTTTGCAGGTCTTGCCGAACCATGTGGCAGGATTTGCGTCTATACTTTTGAAAGAGAAAAAGGGGGATAGGAAATGGAGGATAACCAGCTTATTGCGCTGTATTGGGCGCGGGATGAATCCGCTATCCAAGAAACAGACCGTAAATATGGTGCCTATTGTTTCAAAATTTCCATGAATATATTAACAAGCCGTGAGGACGCTGAAGAATGCGTCAGTGATACTTGGCTGCGTGCCTGGGATACCATGCCGCCAGAAAAACCCGGTTCCCTGCGCGCTTACCTTGGGCGCATTGCCCGTAATTTATCCATCAGCCTTTATCGTAAACTCCATGCACAAAAACGCTTTTCTGGTATGGAAACCTTGCTGAGCGAACTGGATGACTGCATCCCAGACAATAATTCCACAGAATCCGTTTTAGAAAACCAGGAGATTACAGAAGTCTTAAACCGCTGGCTGGAAAACCTTGATGCCCGCGACCGTATTTTATTTGTACGGCGCTATTGGTATGGGGATGCGGCGCGGGATTTGGCACGGGCAGCCGGGATGACACAAGGGCAGCTTTCCGGCAAAATGTACCGCCTGCGGGAACAGCTCCGGCATTATCTTGAACAGGAGGGAATCCTGCTATGAAATCAGAACAGCTTTTTTATGCCCTTACTGGCATCCATGACCGTTTTATTGAAGAAGCCGCTGGCGCCATTCCCAAACCGAACCGGCAAGTTTACTTACGGTATGGCGTGTTGGCAGCATCTTTGTTGCTGGTATGCGGCTTGGGTGGATTAAGCCTGCGCGGCTGCGGCGCGATAGGCGGCGGCAATGCCATGCCGTCTGATATGGTTTCCGGCACACATGACAACGTGAGTGCGGAGGATGATGCACCGCTGCTGCATGATGATGCTGCTTGGGAAGGCGGCACAGCCGCCGAGGGAGGCGTTTTGCCCAGTGAAGCGCCTGACAGCCCTGCGGCGGCGCCGCAGGATGCGGGCGCGCCTGCAAACCTTGTGCCGCCTGTGGGCGGCACAGAAACGGCGCCTCCAGCGCCGCGCCCTGCTGCCAGCGCTCCGCAAAATGCAGCGGGCAGCAGGGCTTCCAGCAGCGTACAACCAAAAATCAGCTTACCCCAACTCCCAGCAGAGCAATCTGCCCCATATTCATATGATGAAACCCAAAGCACCCCAAAAGAAAGCACTCAAACCGAAACAGAAAACGATGATGCTGCATTACAAACAGCAAAATCTTATTCCGCAGGTGCCGCAGAAAGCGCAGGTGCTCAAGCTGCATCCAACGCCTTGCCACAGGCAGATATACAATATTATCCTACTATTCCCCTACTGTCCTTGGCAGAAGGCCGGTTATCTGCTGCACGCGAGATCACCATTGATTTATCTGCTTATCCAGAAACCGGTACGCTGCAATATCAGGACTGCTATACATTGGAAAATACGGAATCCTTCGACCGCACGATTTCGCTTCTATATTCAGATGCAGAACAAGTGTCTATCACCGCCAACGGCGTACCGCTCCGTCCTGCTGATATGGAAAAATACACAATTCCTGCTGGTAGCAGCGCCAAAATTGTGTTTTCAGGCAGCAAAACCCTTTCAGTTCGCCCAGGCAATATTTCCAGGCTAGAAGTCATTTCCGTGTCAGACAGTTCCTTGGATTTTACCAGCCAATCCGCAGTGCTGGTGCCCTGCCCAGGGCTGGCATTTGATAACCAGAATTTTGGATTTGATTTGACATCTGGCAAGCTGTCTGTTTCCCTTCAAACTGAAGAACCTTGCAATTTCCTTGAATTTTCTTGCCCTTAGCCCCCTTTTTTGAATATGCCGCCTAGATAAATCTGGGCGGTATTTATTTTGTCACCGCTTTGAAATTTGCAATAGCAGGCGAAGTGTGGTAAAATATACTGCATCACTTTGTAGAAAAACTTTTTCGGGAGGCGGGCACAGATGGGCATTTCAAATATTGGATTGCGTGGGCGGGTTTTCCTTGCGCCAATGGCTGGTGTAACCGACCGCGCGTTCCGGCAGATATGCCGGGAACAAGGTGCCGCGTTGACCGTTACTGAGATGGTTTCTGCAAAAGCATTGCATTTTGGCGACAAAAAAACTGCCCGCCTGCTTGCCCTGAATGAAGGGGAACATCCCGCAGCGGCACAGATTTTTGGTTCTGACCCGGAAACTATGGCAGAAGGTGCCGTTTTAGCACATAAACTTTCTAGCTGTGATATCATTGATATCAATATGGGCTGCCCTGCCCCTAAAATCGCTGGCAATGGCGATGGCTGCGCCTTGATGAAAGATTTGCCTAGAGCAGAGGCGATTATCCGTGCGGTCAAAGTGGCTGTAAACTGCCCGGTTACCGTGAAATTTCGTAAAGGCTGGGATGCCGCAAGCGTCAACTGTGTGGAATTTGCACAGATGTGCGAAGCCGCTGGGGCGGATATGGTTACCCTACACGGGCGCACCCGTGCCCAACTGTATGAAGGCAAAGCCGATTGGGATGCAATTCGCGCAGTCAAAGCAGCTGTGCATATTCCAGTTGCTGCAAATGGCGATGTAGCTTCACCAGAAGATGCAGTACGCATCCTGACACATACTGGTGCGGATTTCGTGATGATTGGACGCGGTTGTCTGGGAAATCCTTGGATATTCTCACAGGCAAACGCACTGTTGGAAACTGGCATCCTGCCTCCTGCCCCATCTTTCAACGCCCGTATTGATATGGCTGTACGGCAAATAGAACTCGCTATGGCAGATAAAGGAGAACATATTGCCTTGCTGGAAGCCCGTAAGCATGTAAATTGGTATTTAAAGGGGCAATCAGGACTGAAAGAA
>CAJUDU010000146.1 GCA_910584935.1 uncultured Butyricicoccus sp.
CCCTATTATACCACACCTTCCTGACTCATGGAGGATTAAATCAGGGGCTCCTTAAGCGAATTGCGAACGAAACTGTCCCCAAAGTGACCATTATAGGTTCGACAAGCGGCGCAGGCGGCGTAACCTTTCGGGCAGAACCTGACATGGAAATCATGTCAAAATCCGCAATGGAAGCACAGATTAAAATTGCTTATGCCGGCAGAGCTGCGGAAGAAATCTATTTTGGCAATGGGCAGGATGTGACTATCGGTGCATCTTCGGATATCAAAAAAGCAACCAGCATGATCAGGCAGTATATTTCTGTTTATGGCATGAGCAGTAATATCGGCATGCTGAATATGGATGTGTTGATTGGGCGGCATTCTGCGGACAGGGAAATCATCGATGAAGCGAAAAAGCTCAGCGGACGCCTATATCAGGAAGTTCTTCAGTTCTTGAAAGAACATGAACTTGAACTGAAACGGATTGCCCAAGCACTGCTGGAAAAAGAAACTCTATTCGATAAGGACATTGACGAACTGCTTTTTTAAGCAAAACAAGGAGGATTTTCTTATGTTGAAGTATTATTGTGTATTTGAGCGTGCGCCCGAAGCGGGCATGACAGCTGATGATTGCGTGTATCGCATTTATGAATACGATACAACAAATGGTGAACGAATTATCCATGGTATGTATGGAGATCAAATTTTCATCTATCATTCCACGCTGATTGTTGGCAAGCTGTTTGAATCTGTGGACGATGCGATAAAGGATCTGGGTTGGAGCCGCCGCCTGACGATTTTGCCAGACGGCTCTATGGTGATCCCAGAAGCTGTGAATTACCCAAATTTGTACGATAGTATTTTCCAGGTATGGAATCCGAATGCACAGGAGATTTGGCCCGGTGAACCTGGCTGGGGTCTGCAAGGTTAAATACAAAATATAACAGAGGGATGGCAGAAATGCTATCCCTCTGTTTTTGCGTCACTGCCGCAACTGCTGTGCGCCTGCATATAATAACACAAATAAGTGCTTTGGAAGGAGGTTTATTGGGAGGATGAACAAAACAATAAAAGTCGGCGTTTTGTTTCTGGTCTGTTTCCTGTATACCGTTGCTGTATGGACGCTTTTTTCGCCGCCTTTAACCCTGTTTCATCCAGCCTTATGGCTTTGGATATCTTCAATTTTTATCATTTTGGGTATAGGGTCACGCCTTATATCCAACAAATATTTCGGCAGTTATTATGTCAGTTACTTATGCCTTGGGATTGCTGCAGTATGCTTTTTGATCTGCGGGATTGGTAAAATTATCTCATTGCCTGTGTTCCATAGAGAGGAATATATTGCCTTATCCGCCATAGAGAATGTGGAGATTCAAAATTACCAGATCGGGGAAGCGGATGCTTCATGGATGTCCCCGGCAAAGGCACAGGCTCTTGTCAGGGGTAAATTGGAACCCATTGACCCGGATGCGGAATTTTCGGATGGGGTGATGCAATATGTCAACCAGCAGCCAGTATTTGTTTTCCTGGCAAGCGATAAAAAGAAGGAATCCCATACAGTCTTTATGGTTGATATGAAAACGGCTGAGGTTTCACAAATTGAAACAGAAAGTCCAGTTTTATTTACAGATACGGCAAAAGGACGGTACAAGGTTTCAAAAAATATCCGAAAAAACTTCCCTTCTGCCATTCTTGGCGAATCCCATTTAGAATTGGATGACAATCAAAATCCAGTATGGGTGACATATGGGTATGGTCCAGCTGTTTCTTTTATGGGTGAAAAGCAGGTGAAGGCGATTTACCTGACAGATCCACTGACTGGGATTATTTCGGATTATCCAGCCCATGAAGAACCGGCATGGATTGATTATGCACAGCCGCTCGAACTGGTTGTCCGGCATTATAATTTGAGTGCCAAATGCAGCGGTTCAGCAACCCATCTGGCAGAGGATTGTATTTTGCTGCCGAGAGGCGGACAGCTTTATGCGTTCACCAATATCCGAATGGATAAGACCCAAAATGCAGGTGCTGCATTTATCAATATCAAAACAGGAGAAATCCGGCAATATGCGATAACAGCTGTGCCTGACAATTTAGTGCAGGAGAAAATTGAGGAATGGGCAGATATGATGGATTTGCTGCCGCCCACACAGCCGCTGCTGACTATGCAGGAGGGCGAGCCATATTATGTATCGCCTTTGTACGATAAGGATGGAGTTATCCGGCAATATATCCTGGTTGATGGGAATGATGCCGAAAATTATACGACAGGAACTACCTGGGAAGAAACGCTGAATCATTGGAAAACCCATGTCCCACCGAATAATGCGGTCACTGATGTGCCGCAGGGCGAAGAAGGCGATGCGTATATGCTGATGTCCGGCATTGTCGAAAGCTATGAGCAGCAGGGTGATGTTTTCGCGGTAAAGCTCATTGCGTTGAAACCGATTTATTATTTTGATGCGAACCTTATCACTGCGGAATTTCTGGAACAAGCCAAAGAATCCGGCATAACATTCCAGTATCCGCCCGTATATGAAGGGAAAGAAGTAGTGGAAAACTGCATCCCAGCACAAATCATGCTGGGATGATAGACAGAAAGGAAAACCAAATTATGATGGGGAAAACACACGCTGCCGGTGGTGCAGCAATAGGGGCAGCACTGGGGATGGCGATGAATTTGCCATTTGAACATCTGCTGTTATGCAGCATGATGGGCTGTATTGGCGGGCTGATGCCCGATATCGACCAGCAAAACAGCATTGCCACAAAGAAAACAGGCGCAGTTGGCGCAGTAATAAGCCGCATCTTTACACATCGCGGTATTTTGCATACACCAATTTTCTATCTTCTGGCGAATTTCATACTTTTGGTATGTGTCAACACCTGCTTGCCAAAGGCGCTGGAGATGACCAAGATTTGTGTCATTGGTTTGTTTGGCGGAGAAATTTCACATTTGCTGCTGGATAGTCTGAACCATGCCGGTATTATGTGGCTGTTCCCGCTGCACAACAAACATTTTCATATTTTGAATGCAAAAGCAGATGGTATGATAGATTCCGCAATCAGGACGGTTTGTGCCATTTATTGCGCAGCAGTATTTTTCTTTTGCTTTTTGCATCAATAGGGAATTTATCATATGAGGCGTAAAATCTCTTGCTTAGCTATGGGGATATAAGCCACACATTGATCACCATAAATGCAACATAGATAGTGCATATAATAAGGCGTCAACAGAAAACGAGAGATTCCAATGTCAGATGTTCCGAAAACCAAGGGCATCAACCGGTAAGATAATTTCTTCATCCTGCTGACAACACGGTACGGCGGGACACGCCGAAACCGATACGCTCAGGGAGATTGCATAGACTTCGCCAAGTGGCAAGCAGCGGTCGTTGAACTGAGAATCCCCTCCTGCTTTAGCTGTGGGGAGTGCCAAAAAATTGCATTGAAGCGGCTAACAGAATCGGGTAGGAGGCAGGCGATTAGTTCACCTGCCGACCTCCCACACCACCGTG
>CAJUDU010000147.1 GCA_910584935.1 uncultured Butyricicoccus sp.
TATTTTACACTTGTTTATCATTTGTGCAATATTTATTTTTCAAACAAGGCTTAATCGATTAGGATGGGAAGCCTTGCCGAATGGAAGTCATGTATATATCGCTGGCAATCGGGTTATTGGACAAATAGGAAATATTCCCTATTTGATTGCGCCTGAGGTTGCGGACATCGTACTGCCAGATTTGCCAGATCAGAACAATATTTTGATTATAAAAAATTATTTAGATGCTCTGGAACGTGCGCCAAATGTGCTTATTCCGCTATCGGCACATCTGCTGCGGTCACTTTTATCTTCAGTTTTTACTTCATATGGATATCCCATTCACCATGTTTTGTATATTTTATCCAGACAAGGAATGGGGAAAACGACGGCTGCCAAAAATTTCTGTCTGCCATTTTCTTTAACAGATGTCGGAAATAAAGCTGCGTTTTTCGTACGCGCCTTAGGCAGCAAAGCTGCTGTCCGCGACGCGTTAACCGAACCGCGTGATGTTGCTGTTTTGCTAGATGACATCTGTACGAGTTCGGACTCGCAAACACAAAGAGAGGTCAAATCATTGGCAGGATATGTAATTCGCTTTGGAGCTGACAACACGCCAGTTGAGCGAAAAGTTGGCAATAAAAATATTCAATGTCGCTGTCAGTGCGGTGTCCTTATTACAGGCGAATTTCCAATGAACACCCCGAGTGACATCACGCGCTGCGTCATGGTACAGATTACAGAACAAATGACTGATGGAAAGACTGATGACCGTCTGACCACCGCAGCAGCAATATCAAGATTTTTACAGCATTGTGCCATTAACTACGACAATATTGTTGCTGAAATCAAGGAATCTTTTACTAAATTCGATTCCAATGCAGTGGAGGACTCAGGTCCGCGACAACAACAGATATTAGCAGAATTGGCGTTTTCATTTCGCTTATTTTTGCGTTTTGCCGAACAAGCAGGCGCGTTGACCGAAGCAGAAAAGGCAGAGTGGAAAATGAAACTTCAAAGCGCATTATCCAACTCATTGCGGGTTAATAATCAGCTTTTGCAGGATTTTAATACAAAAAACGTAACAAACATCGCTGAATTGATTGTAGCTGGCATTAAGTTCGGAGGACTGAAACTTGCGGATAATTTGGATAAATTTGATGATTACCCCAAGCAATATGACGGGTTCGAAAAGAAAGGGTTTCGTTGTATTAAACTGGAATCGATCGCTCGTTATTTGACAGATTTGACAGGCAGGCATTGGACTAAGAACCAAGTAGGGCAGAAATTGCGAGAATGCGGACTGGTTGACCCAGGAAAAGAGGGACACACTGCAAGTTGTAAATATCCGGGTGTCCCACGCACAGTGCCATTGCACTGGAAAACATTGAAAAAGCAGGCTGGAATGATGGAAAAACCGTAAAGCAATTATTTGGCAAATATATATTATAATTAGGAGGATATGGATATGTGTGACGTAGCCACTATACCCGAAACGTACAAGCGTTTGAAAAAGGAAGGATATGCAATTTCCCTTTGCACGCTTCGGCGCTGGGTGAAACAGGGTATTTTGCCAGCAGCATTTGCAGGGCAAAAGGCATTGATTTATTACCCAAACCTGCTAAAAATCCTGCATGAAGGAACAGAGCAACCGGACACTATGAAACAAAAGTAAACACAATCTGTAAGTTGGGAGCCTGCATACGTAGTGATGCAGGTTCCTGCTTTCAACGACTTAGAGGAGGTCTAAAAATGGCAACAATCAAACGAATGGAAGGAAAACGTGGCATCAGCTATAAAATCACGGTGCATCATGGTTATGACAGCGAATATCGAAAAATTAGGCATTACAAGACGTGGAAAGTGCCGGATGGTTGGTCCGAAAAACGTGCCGAAAAAGAAGTGCAAAAAATAGCGTTGACATTCGAGCAGGAAGTGCAAAGCGGTTTTCAACTGGATAATAAGCAAACTTTTTCTGAGTATGCAAACTATGTGATTGATCTAAAAGAGCGCACAGGTACAAAGCACACGACCATCCGATTTTACCGTTATTTGATGGAACGTATCACACCAGCAATTGGGCATCTGAAGTTGGCTGATATACGCCCTCAGCATCTTAATGCTTTTTACAAAACCTTGATGGAAAAGGGCATTCGTACCAGTGCTAAACGTACACATACCAAAATTAACCTTGGTGATTATCTAACGGAGCATCACATCACACGTGAAAAGTTAGCAGAACAGGCTGGAATCTCGCATACGACCGTGACCTCAGCCTGCCGCGGGCAACAGATTCAGCTTGATAAAGCGGACAAAATTGCAGCAGCTTTGGGCGAGAAAACCGAGGATTTGTTTGCGTTTGAAGAAAATATCGCGCCATTATCCAATAAAACAGTAAAAGAATATCATCGGTTCATTCGCGTTGTTCTTGCACAGGCAGAAAAGGAAATGCTGGTATCATTCAATGCGGCAGCCAAAGCGCAGCCGCCTAAAGTGAAAAAGGCAAAAGTCAACTATTTCCAGCCTGATGAAATTGCAGCGATATTAGAAGCACTGGAAACAGAACCGCTAAAATGGCGAACAATCACGCATTTGTTAATCGTCACAGGTTGTCGACGTGGTGAAATTATGGGCATGAAGTGGGAAAAAGTGGATTGGCGGCATCGAAAAATTAAGATTGACACAAATTTATTGTATACAAAGGAACAAGGTATTTACGAGGATACAACCAAAACTGAGAATGTACGCTACATAACTTTGCCCGAAGAAACCATGCAGCTGCTGCGGCAATTTCAAATTGAACAGCAAAAGCTTCGTCTTATAAACGGTGACCGTTGGCAGGATACAGGGTTCATTTTCACGCAAGATAACGGGAAACCTATGTTCCCTGACAGCATTGGATCATGGCTGAACGGTTTTAGCAAGCGCCATGGATTACCACACATCAACCCACACGCATTCAGACATACAGTTGCGTCAGTTCTCATTGCTAACGGACTGGATATTGTCACAGTTTCCAAACAGCTTGGTCATACCAAAGTAAGCACCACTGACGATTACTATGCACATATCATCGAGGAAGAAAAAGCAAACGCAAGTGAGTGCATTGCAGACGTCATGCTGCGCCGTAAGAAAGCTTAGAGCAGCCTAAAAGTCGTCTGAGGAATAGAAGCCAGTCATGTCAAGTGGCTGGCTTTTATGCTGTTATAGACCGATGGACGCCAAATGGACGCTAAAAAGTTTTTCGGACACTTATTATGCAATGAAAAAGCGGTGATTTATATATCTATAACAATCCTTATCCGAACCCCACAGCATTCATAAATGTTGCAAAACAAGGCTTAAATCAATGTTTAAAAGCGTTTACATGATGAAAAAATAC
>CAJUDU010000148.1 GCA_910584935.1 uncultured Butyricicoccus sp.
ATTTTCTTTGGTCAAGTCTTGTTTGGGGCTTGACTTTCTATTTGCAGGCTTTCGTTTACATTCATCATCTTTGTGAACCTCCTTTTGGTATTTCCTTATGATATGCAGGAAAAAAGGGCTGCCGCACGATAATGCAGCAGCCCCCCTTTTTATTGTGGTTTAGAAACCAGTTGTGGGCAGTTTTTCGGGCAAGATGACATCATTGCGAACGACAAGTGTTGTCCACGAATCAGCATCTGTTACCCAGTTGCCATCATACTGTGCGCCCACTTCGCAGCGGTTGATGATCTGATAATTGTTGGTGACGGACGGCAGCACATAGGCATACAGAACAGGAGAAACCTGCTCATGGAAGCCTGCGGGAACCGTGCCGAACACGAAGCGGATATGGGTGACATATTCGCCGGATTCCAGATTCAGCGCCTTGGAAGACAGGTCATAAGAATATTGGGTCTGACTGTTCAGGTTCTGCGCCAGTGTCCGGTAATCGTACATATTGGTCTTGTACTCAATCTTGTAATAGACCGAGCTGGACCATGTGCCGGTATACAGGGTCTGCGCACGAACTGCGTCTGTGGGCAGGGTATCTGTGAAGAAGAAATTATCAACTGCAACAGTCGAATTGTTCTTGATGTTCATCAGATAATATTTCATCGAATTGCCCGGACGGACTTTCGCCTCGCCGCGCTTTTCAATATTCACTGCCACATTCATAGAGTTGTTATAGAACTCAATTTCTTTTTCCTGGCTCTTGCTGGTGATGTTCACCTGCACAGGCTTGCTGTTCAGAGAATATCCAGCAGGAGCTTTGGTTTCCTGCACAGTATATGTGCCGATATCCAGCGCACCGGAGAAGGCAATGCCTGCCGCATTGGTGCGGACAGTATCAATTACCCGTCCATCCTGTGCTGTAATTGTGAATTCTGCACCTTCCAGCGGAGAGTTTGCAGGGATATTCAGCGCGGCATTATCGTCGGCAGAATATTTCACAATCTTAATCTGACCTTTTTCACGGGAGTTTTCCCAAATGATTTCGGTCGGTTCGCTGGAGGATACCTTTACAGTACGGGGAATCGGATCCAGAACATAACCCGCAGCCGCCTGGGTTTCTGTGACAACATAACGCCCATCCGGCAGTACAGCAGTCAAGTCGATATACCCTTGATCATCGGTTTTGTATGCGCCGATATAGTTGTTCCGGGAATCCTTGATTTCAAATGTGACACCATAAATGCCCTTGCCGGTTTCCGCATCAATCTTATGAATCCGGACATTGGACATCCGGTCATTTGTGATTTCCAGAACGGTGGGTTCATTGGCTTTTACGGTCATGAAATGCGGTTTCTCATCGACAACATAGCCGTCAGGAGCAAAGGTTTCCTGTACATTGTACTCGCCGGGTTCCAGGCTGACATAAATCAGGCCCATGCTGTCGGTGGTATAGTTGCCCACCAATGTGCCGTCAGCCTTCTTCACCTTGAAAGTAACACCAGCCAGCGGTTCGCCGGTCTGGGTCACAGTCTTGCGAATCTGCAGCCCGGCAGTACGGTTATTTTCCACAGTAATCACTGTGGGAACACCAGTCTTAACCTCAACGGTACGGGCAGTGCTGTCCACAATATAGCCATCCGGGGCAGAGATTTCTGTAATGACATAACGCCCAGGAGCCATTGTGGGGATGTTGATGATGCCATCCAATTCTGTACGGTATTCGCCAACATAATCGCCATTTTCCTTAACCACCTTAAATACCGCACCGGACAGGGATTCGCCTGTTTTGCCATCGACCTTCTGGATGCGCAGCGCAGCCAGCGGCTTATCATAGAATTTCACAACCGCAGGTGTGCCTGTCTTAACTTCAACAGTTTGCGGCGTGGCATCCAGCAGATAACCTTCGGGAGCTTTGGTTTCGGTCACGATATAAGAACCAGGGGTCAAAGTGGGAACAGAGGCAATACCATCGGTTCCGGTAATGACTGTAGTGACATGCTCGCCGGCAGTGGTCTGCACGCTGAAGTGTGCGCCAGCCAACATATTACCGTTGGTTTCGTCCATCTTCCAAATTTGGAGAGATGTTTTCTTTGTGTTGGTGATACGGATGCTGGTCGCTTTGCCAGCCACCACATCAACAATCTGGGACGCATCGTCAATCACATAACCTTCCGGCGCTTTGATTTCCTTCACAACATACTTGCCGGGAGCCAGGGTTTCAGTATGGACAACACCTGTGGCATCGGTTGTATAGCTGTTGACGACGGAGCCGTTCAGCTCGGAAATCTCAAAGACTGCACCAGCCAGCGGAGCCGCTGTGTCAGCATCAATCTTTGTGATGACAATGCCAGTCATCGGTTTGTTGGTAAAGGTTACTTTTGCCTGTGTCGCAGCTTTCACTGTGACAGTTTTGGAATTGCTGTCAATCACATAACCGGCAGGAGCCTTGACTTCTGTGATCCGATACTGACCAGGAGCCAGATCGTCTACAAATACCAGACCGCTTTCATCGGTTGTGTAATCGCCAACATAAGAACCCTTGCTGTCATAAACCTTAAAGGTTGCGCCAGCCAGCGGTTTGCTGCTGTCTGTGGCATCCAGTTTTTCGATTTGCAGCGAAGGCTTTGCAGTGTCAGAGAATTTCACAATCAGCTGCTGGTTTGCAGGCAGCGTCACGGTCTTGGACGGGACATCAATCAGATAACCATTCGGCGCTTTGACTTCCTTGATGATATAAGTGCCAGGCATCATGATATTGGTCGCTACAGTGCCTGTACTATCGGTTGTAAAGTCGCCATACTTGACAGTGCTGTTCTGGTTCCAGACCTCAAATTCCGCACCAGCCAGCGGCTTATTGTCAGCAGCGTCTACCTTTTGAATGGTAATGCCAGCCATCGCACGGTTGGTAAAGGGAACAACAGTCGGTGTGGTATCTGTCACAGTTACTGTCCGCGCCTCAGTATCCAGCACATAGCCGGTCGGGGCAACCATTTCTTTGATGGTATAGCGTCCAGGAGTCAGCGGACCAGTTTCAATGCGTCCGGCAGCATCGGAAACGAAATTGCCGTCCAGCACTGTGCCGTTTTCGTCCGCAATCTGGAAGTGTGCGCCAGCCAGTGCCGCACCGGTATCCGCATCGGTTTTCACGATGACAATACCAGTCAGTTTCTGATTGGCAAAAGTCAGGCGGGAGGTTTCGCCGGAACGGATGGTCACATTCTGTGCCACATTATTCAGGCGGTATGATGTTGTCAATATCAGTTGACATATTAAAGTCAAAAATCTGCAAGATCTAA
>CAJUDU010000149.1 GCA_910584935.1 uncultured Butyricicoccus sp.
TCCGTTTTGAAATCAAGGGGTGCAACGGGAATCCCTATCCCGAAGGCAGCTTCACAACCGACAGCAACGGTATGATCCGCATCGACCACCTGCCGAGCGGCGACTATGCCGTGACCGAGACGCAGGCGAAGGATGGCTATCGTCTCGACAACACTGTCCATACGGTTAACATCGAAGCGGGCAAGACCAAGGAAGTCACTTTCGACAACGAGCCTCTTGGTGGGCTGATTGTCAAGAAAATGGATTCCAAGACCAAAGAACCGCTCAGTGATGTGCTGTTCAAAATCACGCGTTCGGATGGCACAGTGTTCGGCGAATCGAACGGCGAGTACCGCTCGGATGAGCAGGGATTCATCTTCATTCCGGACATCCAGCCGGGAAGTTATGTGATTCAAGAGGTGTAGGCGAAGCCCGGCTACCTGATTGACAACACTCCCAAAACGATTGAAATTAAGGAAGCGCGCTTTGTTCCTTGACAATCCGTGTAGAAATACACGATAAAACAAGGCAGAATTCCAAGAATTCTGAACTCTATGCTTGATTCGGCAGGGGAAGTACCTGCCTGACCCTGTGTGAAGGGTTACAAAAACTCTGATGCTCCGACGTGCACCCATAGTGCCATATGGAATGTGCGAAGCTCGGTGAAGAGCGGATACGCAGTCTGAGACGGCTGCGCCCGCTGGAGGCTATAAATCGGTCATGTCCAGTATGTCTTGTTGCAACCGACAAATGTCCTGAGAGTACGGCTCGTAAACTTCGGGAGGATGATACAGCCCTCCACTCCCGCTGGGAGCGCTGCCGCCGTTCAAATATCTCCGGGTGGAAAACGGCAGAAAACCAATAAGGTCGAATGTTTCTGGCAGAATATCACACAAGCCAGAGATGGCAGCCGGGCTATAGGGACGGGCTAAAACCGATATGGAAAGCTAAAGCATTGGGAACAAAGGAACCATGGACGGCACATCAATTTTTGATGTAAGTGAGGTGGCGCCCTCGCCGCGCGGGTAGGAAATGACCCGCAAACCCATGGGGCATCAGCCCGTAGTAGTAATGAAGCTCCTGTAATGGGAGTGGAGCGAAGGGGCATAGTTGGTGCAGATTGTATGTGAACAGGAAGTCGAGGAAGCCGTAGGCAAACCTGACTGACACCAGAAACACCAATCCCAAAAGGAGGCGGTGCGTATGGCACAACAATTCGACAGCCCAAAAACCGAAACTCAATTACGCGAAATTTTGGACAGCCTGTATCAGCAAAGCAAGGAGGTGTATGACGCAGGCGGACGGCCTGCATTTAAGGGGCTTTTGGAAATCATGTCAGCGGAAACCACAATCCTGACGGCAATCCACAATATGAAAGGCAATCACGGAAGTGAAACGCCGGGGGTGGATTTCAAAACAATGCGAAAGGATTATCTGCAAAAACCCTTTTCGTGGGTAATGGCGGATATTCAGAACGCGTTCGCGCATTTTGAAGCGCAGCCGATACGCCGTCAGTATATTGATAAGCCGGGAAAAGCCGAAAAACGCCCGTTGGGAATTCCTACGATACGGGACCGCATCGTACAGGAATGTATGAGGATTGTGCTGGAACCTATTTTAGAAGCGCAGTTCTTTGCGCATTCCTACGGATTTCGACCGATGCGGGACACGGCTATGGCGCTGGAACGTATAAAACTGATGGCGCACCATTCCGGATATCATTGGATTGTGGAAGGCGATATCAGCAAATGCTTTGACCATATCGACCACAGCGTCCTGATAAAACGCCTGTACCATATGGGCATACAGGACAGACGGGTACTGCAAATAATAAAGGCAATGCTGAAAGCTGGTATCATGGGAGAATGTGAGAGAAACGAAGAAGGCACGCCGCAAGGCGGTTTAATCAGCCCGCTGTTGGCAAATGTCTATTTAGACATCATGGATGAATGGATTGCCAAGCAATGGGAATGCAAAAAGACGCGATATCCGTATAAAAATCAGAATACAAAGCTGTTTGCATTGCGCAACCGCTCAGCGCTGAGACCCGGGTATCTGATTCGATATGCAGACGATTTCGTGATTCTTACAGACACCCGCGCCCATGCAGAGGAATGGAAAACCCATCTGCAAGAATTTCTCTGCAAAAGGCTGAAACTGACATTATCCAAAGAAAAAACGCTGATTACAGACGTTCGGAAGAAGTATATTAAATTCTTAGGCTATGAATTCAAAATGGTACCTGGAAAAGCAAAGAAAGGTTATATTCCAAGGACAATACCAGACAGAAACCGATTGAAGCAAAAAGTCGATAAAATCGCAGAAGATATTAAGGATATCCCCCGTAATTACAGCAAAGAACAGCTAATTGATGCAATAAACCGCATCAACAGTCAGGTCAGAGGGCTTATCCAATACCACCAGTGCTGCACATGGGTGAACGTTGCGATGAAAAAACACGGCAGACGTTTACAACTGATTGCCAGAAGTCGCTTAAAGCAATATAAAGGGAAGTGGATTCCCGCAAAGCAAACGCAAAACCTTCCCCGCGTCCATCAGCAGTACGAGCAAAAGATTCCTTCGGTAAAATATCGCGATATATACATCGGCTTCACCTCGCTCACCTTCTGCCGGTGGGAAAAAGTAACCCCAAAAAAGGAGGAAGAGACACCCTATACAGAGACGGGCAGGCAGCTTTATTTTGAGCGCACAAAGAAGAAGCGTATCAATGCGCGGCTTGATGAAATGTACTCAGAGAAAACAGCCAATACCGTACTGCATAGCGAATGGGGAAAGCTCAATAATTTCGAGTTTATCATGAACAGAGCTTATGCTCTGAACCGGGATAAACTGAAATGCCGGGTTTGCGGCGGCTGGTTGATTTCCGATACGCCCTACGCCCACAGAGTAAATCCATATCTTCCACTGGATAAGGTTAATCGGGTAAATAATCTGGTTTCGCTCCACAGGAAATGCTTTCATGCGGTAAATAACGCAAAACAGGATATCAGCGAATTCGATGCCAAAGCGCAGAAAAAGATTATCGGTTATAGGGATAAACTGGTTACTTCACATACACGCAACAATCAATCTGCATCAATGGAGCGCCGTGTGCGGTGAAAGTCGCACGCACGGTGCGAAGCGGGGGAAAATC
>CAJUDU010000150.1 GCA_910584935.1 uncultured Butyricicoccus sp.
TTTTTGATGCTTCTATTCTATCACAATTCCTCTACCTTGTGTAGACGCTATCTAGCTTGCTATGTCCACCTTATAAGGTACATTATAGGTTGTCCCATCTGACCGCGCTGAATTTCTTGATTATGTGGCAAAATCCATTGAAACCGCCAAAGTGCTTGGCTGCCAAAACCTTGTTATCCATTCACAAGCGATGGATGATAAAGGGCAGTTTACCCATGATGGCAGTGATTTATCTGACTCAGTGAAATTATATAGCGTAGCGCTGACCGCACAGGATGCCGCACGGCTGGCGGAAAAGGCTGGTGTTACCCTTGTGCTGGAGGCCAGTCAACAACATTTCCAAACCAGGCTATTATATGACGACCAGCGCCTTTACCGGCGCATTGTGCCAGGTTGTTGATTCCTAGAACCTGAAAATTCTGTATGATATCTGGCATATGCAGCAGATGGAAGGCAATATGGTGACAAACTTACGCAAATATGCGGATGTGCTCGGTTATATCCATGTTGGCGACTGTCCGGAACGCCATGAACCAGGCAGTGAGGAAATCAATTTTGACAAAATTAAAAAAGTTGTCTGTGATGAACTCGGGCTGGATCTTGTTTGGGGATTTGAACTTGACCCGGAAATCTCCTCCGCCGATTGCGTCCAGAAAATCAACGCATCCTAAAAAAATGGGCGCGAAAGCGCTCGGAAAGGTGATTTATCATGATTGTTACCATTGCAAAACAGGTGATTAAACCTGAATGTTTTGACACATACCATGCACTGGCTGAAGAGCTTGCCAAAGTATCCCGCGAAGAAGCTGGCTGTGTGGGCTGCCGCTCAGTGCAGTCTGAAACGGACAACCGTATCCACTTATTCATTGAATGCTGGAAATACCAGGATGTGATTGATATCCACTGCAATACCGAACATTTTACCTGCATCGTGCCCCAATTTTCCGCAATGTTTGCAGATGCCGAGGTTGTCACACGTTATCAGGTGCTGATTTAATGCTGGTTCCAACAACGCATACACAGTTTATTGCCGCGTCAATGCAACTGGGCTGGGTATGCAGCCGCATGAAGGGCAATCTCCGCTGCCTGATATCATATTGCCGCTGCATTTATTTGTCTGTGATCTGGCTTATCATCCGCCGCGCACAAAGCTGCTGCTGGATGCGGAACAGACTGGATGCCAGGTCATGAATGGTTTTGATAGGGCAGTCTATCAAGGAGCGCGGTAGTTCTGGCTGCTTACCGGAAAACAGCTGCCATTGGAAATTATGTTTAAAACCATGCAAAAACAATAACCAGGGAAAGGGCGGATAACCGTTCTTTTTCCGCTTGATAAAGGGGGTTCATATGACGCTTGCAGGCATTCGAGCGATGATTTGTGCCTTATTGTGCCATACAGTATGGTTGATGGGCAAAAAAGCCTGGTTGACCGCCTTACCGCTGCGCTATGTGTTTTGAGTTTTGTGTTGTCATGGTTTACCGGAGTTCTGCTGATTGTACTGACCATTGGTGCAGGGCTTGCCGGTGTCATGCTGGGAAGGGGGAAAACATGATTTATTGGACATTATTTCGGGTTTTTGCTCGGATTGGGCTATGTACATTGGGCGGCGGCGTTGCCACAATCCCATATTTGATGGAGTTGCCAGAGCAATTCCACTGGATAACCACCAAACAGCTTGCTGTGATTATTGCAGTGGGGGAAAGTGCGCCAGGCCCTGGTGGGGTGAACATGGCAAGTTATATTGGGTTTACAATGGCTGGTATTGGCGGCATGGTGAGTGCAGTAGCTGGGTTATGCTTGCCCAGTTTTATCATCATCACAATCATTGCAACATTTCTGCGTAATTTCAACCATTCCTCCGTGGTAAAACGATTTTTTTATGGGCTGCGCCCTGCGGTTGTCGCAGTGATTGCCAGTGCTGTGCTTCGGCTGATGGATATCAGCCTTTTGTAAGAGGGCGGCATTTGCTGGCAAGCAGTTCTGATTTTTTTGACAGGCTGTGTGTTTACCTATCTGCCGTATATCAAAAAAATTGCATCCGTTGGTGTCCATTAGCGGAGCGGCTGCTCTTGGGATTTTATTCCGCCTGTAACCTTAAAGCCTTCCCGTTCCCAATGCATATTCTTACGCAGCATTTCCCGGATAAATAAGCAGTTTTTTTATACAATTAGTCGGATTTTCTACGATGCTGCTTAAAACAGAATTTTCCTATAAAATGTATTGCAAATTGAAACCGCTTGCAGATGCAGCGTGTTTGTAAATGATATCCGTTTTTGCAGGCTACTTTAAATGAAAATATACACCTAAATCAAACAAAGCGATGCCTTATCTGCTTTATCTGATCGGTGTAACTGCATTTTTGTGAATATAAAAAATTTCCAAATCAATCTGTATATTCAGACTGCATAGCCTTGGAAATCTTGCGGATACTAGGATTGTTGCCACTTGGATGTATAGGAGGAGATTTAGATATGAAAGCAACAGGAATTGTTCGGAGGATTGATGACCTTGGGCGTGTGGTAATCCCAAAAGAAATCCGGCGCACGATGCGTATCCGTGAGGGCGACCCACTGCTGATAACGTTGACTTGGTGGGAAAGGTTTTGTGTGGGCATTTTAGGTCTGAAAAAACGATGTGGCTGGAATGATACATAAATAAAAGCCTCTAAATGAGCAAATCTGAAAAATAAACAAAGGCAAACATCGGTGGAAGTGGTAAGATGTAGGGTGACAAGTCGCCACAAGACCACCAACAAAAGAGGAATGCCTTATGACAGACATTATAGCAGGGAGGAACGCAGCAGGCAAGTTTTTTTACCAGTATGGGTTTGAAGAAAGTTTGAGCAGTGTACCGCAGAAAAGGCTTACGGAGATCATATGCGGTCTGGCTATGAAGGGGAACCAAAGCAGAACAACAGATTTTGCAGAGCTAAACCAGGGGTTTCGAACCACTTACGGACATTTTCAGTCCAAAGGCAAATGGGATGAGCAAAAGGTGTCCCAACAGCAGCAGACACAAGCGCTGCGGAAGGCAGATGAATTGGCTCTGGCGAAGGGTGCTCCCATCTACCTGAGTATAGATGATACGGTCATTGAGAAGAAGAAACCATCCTCGC
>CAJUDU010000151.1 GCA_910584935.1 uncultured Butyricicoccus sp.
TCAGTTGAGGATGTCTTATTTTTAGGCAAACCTCATTGTGCGGTATTGCCTTAAAACATCAAGTTACATGAAAATTCATTGTAACCATAACCTGTCCATGGATTGTTGCAAGATCTTCTTCAACCTGTGTAAATGCCACATAAACTGTATGGTCGCCAGATGACAGTTTCTTTTCCAGTGCAATTGTTTCAAATGCTGTGCCTGGGCGCAACAGACCAGATAAAAACAACTGGTCTTTTAATTCGCTGTCAGCAAAAATCTGAATGTACATATCATATTCATTACTCAAAGAGTTCGCAATATAGCATGAAACATTTTCACCATCTTCGCTGAACGCGTCATTTTTATACTCCAAAGCGATATTGCCTTCGGCAACTTTTTTGTACATATCATCTACTGCTTTTCGCAATGAATCTTCATCAACAGCAGTTACACCATCCACAGCATAAGCAATTTTGGGTGTGGCATCATCCATAATTTCAGTTTCAGTTCTTTTTGACAATACCATTGCCAACGCAACACCAGCCACAAGAAGCACCACTAAAATAATTCCAATTATTATTTTCCGGTTTGGCTGTTGCTTAGTTGATTCCATTGGTATAGCCTCCTCACAGGTGGGATAATTCCTGACGGAGAAAAAACCCGTCAGGAATGTGCAAGATCTTACTGGAGCAGCTGGAGAACGCCCTGTGGAACCTGATTTGCCTGTGCAAGCATAGCCTGAGCAGACTGAACAAGAATATTATTCTTGGTGTAGGACATCATTTCTTCAGCAATATCGGTATCACGGATAGCGGATTCAGCATCAGTGATATTTTCCTTCATAACAGACAGGTTGTTTGTGGTATGGTCAAGACGGTTGCTGATAGCGCCAAGCCGACCACGTACTTCTGAAACAGTATTGATTGCTTTTTTCACAACATCAACAGCTGCTTGTGCACCCTTCTGAGTAGAAATATCAATTCCATCAATGCCCAAAGAAGTGGTATGCATATCTTTAATGCCAACACGAAGCTGATTAAAGCTATCGCTAGTATCGCCAATTTGAAGGGTTAAACCGCCAGTCAAATTGCCCTTACCTGCACTCAAGCGGATACCATCTGTAGGTGTCGCACCTGAATCAGTATAACTGCTGTAAGTACTCTCATCAACACCAGCTGTTACATTCAAACCAGTAACTTCTTTGATTTTGGCAATATTTTGTGCAAAGTTTGCATCACCCGATGAAAGTCCCCTATTGGTTGCATCTTGAGCAACCAAAACTGTAACATCATCACCCAAACCCTTAGTTGCATTCATATAATCAGTGCTAGCCGCATCTTTTTCATAAGTCAACATGACAAATTTCTTTCCATTGATAGTAAATACTGCATCGTCATAATTTTCGCCATCATACAGTTTAATATCAGATGCCTTGATTTCATAGCCAACATCCAGTGCAGAGGTATTTACCGTGACGCCAAGTGTAGCTGGCGTACGGACACCAGTTGCAGCTGTTGTAGTCGCTGTATCAATAGCAGCAACAGCAGGTGTGTTAGTGCCAACTTCTTTGGCTGTGAATTTATATTGTCCATCTGCTACAGTAGTAATAACATAATCGTTAGACAGATTGGTTTTTTGCAACTCACTGAGGATTGCAGGGCTTAAATCTGCGACCTTCACCTGACCTGCCTTCGCCAAATCATAGGTCGTACCATCGTCAGCTTTAAGTTTAGCTAAATTGCCATCCTCATCTTTTGCAAGTGTCAAATTGACTGAAAAAGAGCTTCCGTCCTCCAAAGAAACAGTATATTGGAAAACATCGCCTTCATCGGTCATCGTACCAGCTGCAACTTTAAGCGCAGCACTTGCTTGATAATCACCAGCTGCTCCAACAGAGAAATAGGAATTCACGCCTTCTACAGCTACAGTAGAAGCGCCAGCTACACCAGATTCCTCTAGATAGTGTCTACACAAGTTTAGCAGGATATGGTAAAATAAGAGCATCCAAAGAAAGAAGAGGGAAAAGAAATGGAAGCTTCATACCATCGCCATGACATAAGTGACAAAGTGTGGGTCTTGATGGAGCCGCATTTGCCTGGACAACGCGGCCAATGGGGAGGAATTGCCCAAGACAACCGACGTTTTATCAATGCAGTATTTTGGGTACTGCGCACTGGAGCGCCCTGGCGTGACTTACCGCCAGATTATAGGAAATAGGGCAGCGTTCATCAACGTTTCATTCGGTGACGCAGAAAAGGTATCTGGGAAAAGCTGCTGGAAATCCTAATTGATGAACCGGATTATGAATGGCTGATGATCGATGCCAGTCATATCAAAGTGCATCCCCATGCGGCAGGGGCAAAAGGGGGCAATCAGGATATGTCCCGGACAAAAGGGGGCTCAACACCAAAATACATCTGACCGTGGATGCGCATGGTATGCCAGTCAGAATCCTTATTACAGAAGGTACCAGAGCAGATTGTAAAGAGGCTGTCCACCTGATCGAGGGTATTTCCGCACAAGTCATGCTGGCAGACAGGGGCTATGACACAAATGACATCCTGGCCTATGCAGTTTCAGCAGGTATGGAGACCGTAATTCCTCCAAAAAAGAACCGCAGGGAACAGCGCGAATACGACAAGTATCTCTATAAACTGCGTCATCTGGTGGAGAACTGTTTCCTTATCCTGAAACGTTGGAGAGGTATTGCTACTCGTTATGCCAAAACCTCTGATGCTTTTATTGCTACGGTACCGGTTCGTTGTATCGCTGTTTGGGCTGCTATTCGTTCTTGATTCGTGTAGACACTATCTAAGGAGTCCCTGATTTAATCTTCCATGAGTCAGGAAGGTGTGGTATAATAGGGGAAAAGGGGGCACGGGGCATGAAACAGGAAAGTTTTAGTGATATGGAATACACATATCGGAAAAAGAAGACAAAGCGGGAAGAATTTCTGGAGATCATGGACGAGATTATCCCGTGGGACGAATGGGTATCTCTGATCGTACCCCACTATCCCACAGGGAAACGTGGTCGTCCACCCATCGAGATTGAAACCATGCTGCGAATGTACCTGCTGCAATGTTGGTTCAGCCTGTCGGACGAAGGCGT
>CAJUDU010000152.1 GCA_910584935.1 uncultured Butyricicoccus sp.
GCGTGCTTGACTGGGGGTCAAGAGGCCGCAGGTTCAAGTCCTGTCACTCGGACCAATTTTCGCCGTGTATTCTATGAATATGCGGCTTTTTTATAACTTTTCATGCGATTTAATTTTGCATATTTTGGATTCCTCTAACATTTATCTAACGCGTAACTGAAAGAAAACACCAACACCCTCCCACCCCAGTAACTTATAAGAAGTTATGTGTCTTTTCCTTTTGTCTTTCTGGGAATGAAAACGGCTTCAAGTATGTTGATATTTTCAAGATGCGTGCCAGCCGTTGCAGGATTCAAGGATTTTAATTTATCAAAAGCATTCTTCAAAAATGTAAATTTAACTAATTTATTACTTCTGTTTTTATGTTCTGTGTTTATTCTTGACACAATATATAATCCTGTGTTATACTGTATTTGTAATAGTATAATGATTATTCATATTGCGTTTATTACCCGCACGCTCAAACTTACGGGCGCTCCATAAGTCATAAACTTGCTGAAGGGTAACGGATAAGTCCTCCGGCGCGGGCGCCGCGCCGCTGGATGTAAGTTTCAAGCGCTTGCCATGCTTCCGCTGATGTGGCGTGATAGGACAGGTACTTTTGATGGACGCGCCCTTTGCTGTCGTGTGTCGGGATACGCACTGCATAGGGGCGATGGCGTGCGCCGGATAGTTTGGTTACGATGCCGTAACCATTTGGTCTTTTCATGTTTTTTCAACTCCTTTTATTGATTTTTCCCGGAAAAACAGGTACAATAAAAGGCGGTGGAACGGCAAAATACCACCGCTTTTATGGCAACCCGCGTGCAGTGTGCTAGACTGTGCGCGGGTTTTGCTTTTTATTTTCCGCAGATATTTGCGATTTTTTCTTCCAATTCGTCTACGAATTGCGCGTAATAATCTGTCAGATTGTTATAGAAACTTTCAAACGCATAAGAATTTCCACTTCCATATGCTGTGAATGCAGTAATGACCTTTTACAGTTGCGGAGTTGGTAGCGGCATTGCAGCCAACGGTTGCCCCAAGGTTATCAGCTATGGCGCGGATTGGTACGTAAGTTGTACCCTCGTAGGCGAATGGCTGCACGGTTTTGCCGTTTGGATCTTGCAGCACTGCGGCTTTGCCGTTGATTTCAAGCGAGATACCGTAATCGACTGTGATTTGCTTCTGGTAGGATTGGGCTGCCGCTGCCGGAACAATAAGAATTGCCAGTATAAGCAATAAAGCGGGAATTCTTTTTTATTGTGTTTTCCTCCCTAATGTGGCATAGTGTTATTAGGGAGTGCTATATATGCGCTTCTGCAAGATTTTTTTATTACCCGCCTTGGTGTGTCAGCGCCGGGGCGGGTTTTTATTTGTTTTTAAGCGTGTTTTTCAATGGAAATATCACTACGTTTTTTATATTTTGGTGTAGCTGCAACCATTTCCATGTGGTCACGTACAACCGCTTGTCCTTGCTCGTTTAATCTGCGGTAATCTTCAATTAATTCCTTTTCAACAATTGAATATATTTCAGATACAGGCTGGCTTTGCATAATAGGCAAATCAGTCTGTAATTTTTGCAATCCTAATTCCATTAAAGCAATAATTGCCTTAGTTTGGGTTTTGATACGGTTATTGAACTGATAGTCCTCTATTTTTCGTTGCAACTCTGGGTCGACTGTGATTGTGTAGCGTGGTTTATCGGTTGGCATAAGTGCACCTTCTTTCTTAATTTAATAATACATAAGTGCACCACTGATGTCAATATAAATTTAAAATTTCTTGAAAAGTGCATAAGTAATGCGATATAATATCCTCATGAGGTGCGTAAGTGGTGTACTTTGCGGAGATGGAATAATGACAACTATGAAACGCAAAAGCATTAGCTTGCCCCCGGAATTGGAAGAAGCAATTTTCGCGCTTAGGAAAACTGACAAGTATTGCAAATGCTCGGTTTCGGAAATTATGCGTCCGCTTCTGACAATGGGATTGGAAGTCGAAGAAACAAAAGTAACGGAAGCGGTTATGAAAGGATAATATGAGATGAAAAGAATAGAAAACCGTCCTGAAATTATAGATGAGGAGATTTTATGTTATGATAATGTGCCTGTTGCTGTTGCGGCAGCATATATCGGCATGGGTAAAACAAGTTTGCGCTATGCGCTGCAAGATAGATGGGCGCTGCCCGTTCGGGTTCAGCGCGGAGCGCGAAAATCCAAACCGTAACGCTGGCGCAAGTTATGCGTACAATATCAGCCCTGGGATGCTGGTTGCGTATAAAAAGGGCAATTTGCAATGTATGCGGGAAAGTGATGTTGTACGAATTTTAAAAGATGCAGCGAAAAGTATTGCATTATAAATACACGCGGCTTCTGGCGGCTTCCGACATTAAAAAGTCGCCAGAAAGAAAGCAAGGGAAAACAATGAAAAAGGTAACAATTACTAAAATCATAAAGGGCAAAAGCCTGTTCGGTAACGCCGGATGCACAAACGGGAATTATAATATTCCCGTTTGCGTCCTGTTTTCGGATGGGACAAGTATGTGCGAATATACTTGCCCCTGCGGCTGCAACGAAACTTTCCGGCTGGATAGGCTGGAAGTTGGTGATCCAGCGGAAAAAGCGCTGGAATACAACCCATGGACGTATGCCGAAGAGCAGACGAAAAAGGAAATTACGGTTTTCTTCCCGGTTTAGAGTTGGAAGAAGGAGCGTAATATTGCTGTCTGCGGTTTCTGGCGGTTTGTCGCGATAACAAAAAGCCGCTTCCATTTGGAACGTGGGACGGGAATTTAACTAAAAGAAGGTGAAAAACTCCTTCATAAGACTCTATCCCCCTCACAGACGGGACATAAGACATGTTCCGCGAACCACCAGCGAACGCGCAAAATTCCTTAAAAATGAAAGAAGGTAATGGTATCCAGCAGTATTTTCTCTTTTCCTGCTTTGCTGCCGTGATTGGCGGCAAGGCGTTACCGTTCATCCTATTTATCTTATTTATATGCGCGTTCGCTGTGATTTTTTAAAAGAAAGAGGTACGCAACATGAAAAGGAGAATTAAGGAACCACTGATTAAAGCTCCTCTCAAATCACATGCAATCGAAACATGAT
>CAJUDU010000153.1 GCA_910584935.1 uncultured Butyricicoccus sp.
CCGGGCGGATTCGGGACTTTCACCCGTTAGAACGTGCGCTCGCCGGGCGCACTTAGAAAAGGCTTCCGGCATAGAAATATGCCAGAAGCCTTCTTTTTTATAAAATTTATGATTTATTTTTATGGATTTCAAGTCCGCGCAGCACAAAACGTAGGATAAATAAGGCACAGCCGCCAAGCGGCAGGATGCGCCGCAGCATATCCATACCAGGGGAAAGCGGATTATATTGTAGCCGTATCAAAATAGAAAGAAAAATAGAGGAAAAATAATCAATAGATGCAGCAAATATAGTCAGTCCCCAATGTTTTTGCACAAGTCCTGTGCGGTGCTGAAAAGCCAGCAGCCATCCATAAAGCAACAGGTTTATTATAAATGGGATATACTGAAAGATGGAAAATAAATAGAATGCCCATAAGCCCATCAGCGGCGCCAACAAGGTGCCTTTAACAGAGGCTAAGGGAATCCCTTTTTTTGCCGGTTTAACGGTGTCCAGCACAACCGGCGCAGGCCTCACATAAACAGCAGGGTCAGGGGCAGGGTCAGGATCCTCATTTTCTTGTTCCAGTGCCGCAAAATCCAACCCGCCAGCTTGTTCGCCGCCGCGGGTTGCCCCGCGGATTGGCAGTTTGCGGGGCAATGGGGCATCAGATGGCGGTTGGAAACGCGCTTTGCGTTTGGTTGGGCTGGAACGCTTATTTTCTTTTGTAAATGCGCGGAACTGCTCTTTGCTGAACTCATCATCCGCGGAATGATATAAATGTGCCCGGTAAGGGTTTTCATCCTCATCGTGAAGCTGGTATGAGGGTTTAAAGCTGGCAGACGTCCCTTTGGGCTTGGGATGGGACTGCGGCGCACTAGAGGGGCTGACAGTCGCATGACGGCGGGCATATTGAATTGCCTGCCGGTAAGCGTCATGCAAACTGCGAAACTCCTCTGGATGTTCTTCTGGATGATATTGCTTCGCACGTTCAGCGTATGCCTGCTTAATGGCATCCTGATCGCCAGTGGGGTCAATGCCAAGGGTCTGCCAAATGCTCATAAGTCAAAATCCTCCTCATCCTCATAATCATCCAAATAATCATCATGGAACGCACGGATGATTTCATCATCAGAGGATAAATGGGCATCAATCTGGTCAAAGAAATGGTTCAAATCTTTGCGGTAACGGCGTAATTTGGGTTCCACCCCTTCGTGTAACAGCAAATTGAAAAAATCAATCTGCTGGTGGATTTGTTCACGCAACATACCAGTGGATTCCTCATACAGCCGGGCGGCACGCGCCAACAGCACTTTGTTTTCTTCTTCCTCACGGGGCAGCAGTTTATATTGTTCTAATTCCTGAATGCGTTTTTTCAAGGCTTTCTCATCCATTTTGAGATTTGGGTTTAAGATAAGCGCCTGTTGTTTCTGTCCAGTGGATTTGCAAGTGACTTCAACCTGCAAAATCCCATTGATATCATAGGTAAAGCGGACATCTGCGCCCTCCTGCCCACGGGCAGCGCGCGGCACCTCAATTTCCAGTGAACCTAATTTTAAGTTGTCACGGCAGTAAATACCCTCGCCCTGATAAATTTCAATGGACATTTTGGTTTGGTTATCCCGCGCAGTATAGTAGCTGCGCAGGCGGCTGGCTGGCAAAGTGGTGTTCCGTTCAATAATCGGCGAAAAGAGGTCATTGCTGGCGTCATCGCGGTTAATGACATTGATGCCCAGCGTAAACGGGCAGATATCGGTCAATAATGTATCGCGCAAATCCTGGCAGCGTTCTTTGATACCTGCGGCAATGCCTGCACCAATGGCAACGGTTGTATCCGCGTCAAAGTCGCATAGCGGCGTTTTGCCAAGGATATGGCGCAAATACTGCTGGACAAGCGGCATATGGCAAGACCCGCCAACAAGTACAATTTCATCAATTTCACCAACCGCATCCTGGCAGTCGCGCAGGGCGCGGGCAATCGGTTTTTCCAGGCGACGCAGGATAGGCGCGCTGATTTCCACCAATTTCTGATTGGTCAGCATGACAGAACGCTGCTGCCCTTCGATTTCAGATACCATCATCACAGGGTCAGCGGTTGTGAGTGCAATTTTGCAGTGTTCTGCTTGGCGGATCAGGCTTGCCTGGGTTTCCCGCGGCAGCGCAGAAAGCTTTAGCCCATTTTGCTCGCAAAAATAAAGGGCAATCGCGTTATTAAAATTGTCACCGCCTAAATGGTTATCCCCGGCTACAGTGACAATTTCAATGACATTTGAAAATGCGTCCACCACAGATACATCCAGTGTACCGCCGCCAAAGTCAAACACAAGAAAGCTCATATCTGTATCCTTGCCTTTATGATAGGCAAGGGCTGCGGCACTTGGTTCATTGATAATGCGTTCAACCCGAAAACCAGCCAGTTCCCCAGCCGCTTTTGTTGCGCTGCGCCCATTGTCATCAAAATAAGCGGGCACGCTAATAACGGCTTCTTCTATTTTTTCGCCCAAAAAAGCTTCCGCGTCCTCTTTCAAGCGGCGCAGGATAAATGCAGACAATTCTATGGGGGTAAAGGCCTTACCTGCCAGCATGAGTTCTGTTTCAGTACCCATAAAGCATTTGAAGCTGGCAGCGGTGCATTCTGGATGGGAAACCAGACGGTCACGGGCGGCACGCCCAACCAAAATGTTCCCATTTTCTTCAATGCTTACAGCGGAGGGGGTTAACACTTCGCCAAGGGCATTGGGAATGAGTTGGCATTTGCCATCTTTCCAAACAGCGGCTAAACTGTTTGTTGTACCAAGGTCAATTCCGATAATTGGCATAGAACATTGCCTCCTTTACAGAAAAATTTCGTATGTACCCATTCTAGCACACTTTGCGGCAAAAGTCACTGTTCATGAATAAAAAATGGGAGAAGATATCTTTTTCCATTGCCGAATTGATAAGTACCAATGGAGAAATGCCTGGAAAGCATCATCCTTCCAGGCATTTAACGTTTTTTGAAATCAGTCAGCGCAACGGATGGGTATTATTCTTCCCGTTTCTTGCCTTGTATAATAGATTTCAGTTGATGAGGGGAACTGATACCCCGAAATTAACTG
>CAJUDU010000154.1 GCA_910584935.1 uncultured Butyricicoccus sp.
GCCTTTCTTTATTTTGCTCTCGTCGTCGATGCCCTTATGTGAACACGCCCTAGCAGGTGGGGTGTTTTACTATGGCAAAAAAAATAAACGCTATATATTAAAATCCAAGGCGCTGATAAAAGCAGTACACGCATAAAAATGAAATGTTCGGTATAATGCCTGCATGATAGTTTGCGGAATGGCTTGGGTAAGATCTTCTAAATTGGACGCCCTTCACTGGTGATTAAATATGACGTTTCATGAAAACGATAGCCGCATTTGCAAAGATTATTTTGCAGAAAATATGGCGGGTGTACGTCATGCTGCTTTGGATATGCGCAAAACCCATCCTGAAAAAATAACCTTTGTCAGCGAAGGTTGCCGCTGTTTTTATACTACAGATTTCATGGTAAAGGGTTTATGTTCTATTTATGTGTAACCCTTGTGACACTGTGATTTGGTGCTTGACAAGCAGGCAGTGCCATTGTATACTAACTGTATCATTACTGATAGTACACTTAATACACAGGAGGTTGTACACATGAAATTACGTGGGATGATTGGGTTTTTGTTTCTGATGGCGGCTGGTTATGCCATATTTGATATCACAGGCGCATCGCCAGCCAATTATATCATTGTTAAAGACTTTGCTGCGACTGCCGATGTCCATCTGATTCCGTTTATGGATATCTGGGATATTTTATGTACAGGCGATATTTATAATATTCTGCGCAATATTGGCGGTAATATTGCGTTATTTATGCCGATTGGCTTTGTTTTGCCGCTGACTTGGGATGCTTTCCGGAAACTTTCTCGCACCATAGTTTTTGGCGTATGTGTTAGTATTTGGATTGAAATTAACCAGTTATTTAACTACCGTGCAACTGTTGTTGATGATGTTTTACTAAACGCTTGCGGCGTATGGTTCGGCTGGCTATGTGCAAAGGTTATCTTACATTTTATCCATTTTCACCAAGGAAGTATGAACCGCTGGTATGCGATCCCGGCAGTGGCTGCTATGTTGGTACCATACTTGCTGCAAACGGGATACGAAATGTGGTTTTATTTGACGCAGTGGTGATTTTGCGTTAAAATAATCATGATGACAATTATTTTTCTATTGGGGAGATTCCATCATGAAACAACAAAAAAGCCCGCTGCTGCGTGGGGCTGCTTACATTGCTGGTGTTTTTACAGCACTCACTGTATGGCAGAATACCCATATTATCACAACAGAATATAAAATCAGATCCATTCACCTGCCAACGGCATTTGAAGGGTTCCGGATTGCTGTATTGGCAGATATCCACAGCCGCAATTTTGGGGAGGCACAAAAACAAGTCCTTGATCGGGTGCGGGAGGCTATGCCGGATTTAATCGTTGTAGCAGGGGATTGGCTGGACGCTAAACGTGGGCATATCGAATACTGTATAACACAGGCAGCAGGCCTTACGGAGATCGCGCCGGTTTACGCGGTTTATGGCAACCATGAATTAAGCCGCATTCGCCAAACTGATCGGGATTGTTTTTCGCCTGCTCTGGAACGGGCAGGCGTTCATCTGCTGCATTCCTGTGGCACACAGATTGAACGTGGCGGGATGTTTATCAATCTGCTTGGCATAGAAGATCCAACAGAAGGTACAGACAGACAGTTGCGCGGCACAGAAATCGCCCAGGCACTTGATGGGATGCTGCACCGGGTTATGACTGGCATTCTGCCAGATGAGTTCACCATTTTATTGGCACACCGCCCGGAGTTTTTGCTTCATTATGCGAAATACCCCATTAATTTGATTTGTGCAGGTCATGCCCATGGCGGGCAAGTGCGTTTGCCGGGGCTTGGTGGGCTATTTGCGCCAGGGCAAGGGCTGTTTCCCAAATATACCGGCGGGGCATATACAGAAGGGCAAACAACCATGGTTGTCAGCCGCGGCTTAGGCGGGCAGGAGGCACCCATACGCATTTTGAATACGCCAGAGTTAGTGATGCTGGAATTACATACAGAGATGGGATAAAAATCCCTGAAGATCGTCTAAATTCATCATGAATTTTGAACCAAAAGCGGAAGGGAAACACCAAAAAAACAACGGGGCATGTTATATGTAAAAATATTCTAATCATTTCAACAAGTCTGCGGGCAGTCAGTGGTTTAACCAGTTGGATTGACTGCTTTGAAAGGGCACGGCTTGCCAGAACAGTTTTTGCAGGCGGCGTCAATGAAGCAGGGGAAATCAAAAGTCATCCAGCGCTGCAAACCGCGCATGAAATGGGGCGGAATGCCTGAACCCAAAAGATATAAAACATATGAAAAAATGCCCTATCCTAGCTGAAAAGCATTGGATAGGGCATTTTCGATGGCAAAAAGTTATTCGCCTTTCCAGAATTCTGCATTCGGGTCATACAGCCATTCATAGGTAGGGTCGTCAATGCGGGTTTTCTTCCATGGATTGTCGGGCAAATGGCGGATGCCCCAAGCATAACAGCAGGCATAACCAGGCGCCATAACAACCGGATGGGTGCCCTTGGTGATGATAGATAAGCCATTGTGGTGCAGTTCTTCAATCTTGCCATCTACCCAGCCTGCGCCAAAGCCTTCTTTTTTCTCAAAGTGGTAGAAGTACACTTCAGGTTGTGGATGCCAATGCGGCGGGTAAGAAGACCATTTGCCTGGCAGGTTGATGACTTCCCCCAGCACCATATTGGACAGCGGATTGATTTCATAATCAAAGCTGGTGCGCACATCGCGTTTGATGCAGCCTGCGCATTCGCCGCCAGCGCCGCGCCGCCAGGTGTCGGTTTCTTCCGGTGTGTAGAAATGGTTTTCAAACTGCTTGTCATTATATGTTTTCTGCACATAAAATTCGCAGTGCCCATGCGCGGTGATGGTGCAGGCGCCGCCTGCGCACAAGTGCAGGCAATAGGTGCTGTAATCAAAGGGGTTAGGGCGATTCATATCAATGGATTTGCCGTCGAATGCCACAGTTGCCTTGCCTTCAAACAGGATCCATGCCATTTCCTTTTTGGTTTCATGGAAACTGTAAGAGCCTATCCCGAAATTAACGATGAACACAAATGAGCTTACGCCAGACAATC
>CAJUDU010000155.1 GCA_910584935.1 uncultured Butyricicoccus sp.
CCTATTATACCACACCTTCTTGACTTATGAAGGATTAAATCAGTGGTTCCTTAGACTTCCCGTTTTCCCTTGAGTCAGGCGCGACCTGTTGGACAACAGATTTTCAACTGGAAGGATCTGTGGGAAAAATATTTATGATTGTTCGCAATCAAGACATATATTCTACCAGCTATCAAAGTATCATTTGGGAGTGTGATTTATCAAAACCTGGCAGCGGAGCAGTTTGGGTTCGTCATGATTTTTCTCAAAACATCTTACAAAAACACCCTTCTATTTTGTATTCTGAACATGGCTACCAACTCACCCTGCCAAGCAACTGGACTGGACGTTACGTAAACACTGCGTCATCTCCAAAGCAGCTTTTTGCACTCTACGATGGTTATAACTATTGTATCCCAATGGATTCACGGAACAATCGTTATGGGTTTTTATTTTCAATTTCAATAAATCCGATCATTGGATCTAATGCAAAGCAACGATATGGGAATAACGTATTAGGAGAAAATAATATATACTATTTTTCTGTTGAATTAGCACCAAACACAGCTTATGCAAAAGATGAAACGGCTCAAAGTTGTTTTCAAGCGTTACATTCTAACATTCCAGATATTCTAAAACAATTTGCAAAAGAAAATCACTTGATACTCAACCCCAATTATCAATTACCTGCATAACACCAAAGGGAAGTGCTAATTCAAGCACTTCCCTTTGTACCTATCAATATTTCCAACCACCGCCTCCATATTTAGACGATTCTTCACCTACAACAGCGATTTCACCATTTCCAGAACCAATCCGTGTTGATTCTGTGTATTGCTTTATATTCCATGTTTCATATGCGCCAATTGCCAATTCCCAATTTTTCTTACACCATGCACAGCGCCTTGATGTATTAAAATCTCCACAAATATATTGGCAAACACGCGCAGACGCATACACACCAAGCAGATATCCCGAACTTTGCAAAACCGATAAAACTCCTTGGAAGTATGGGACAATATGCGAAGATATGTTTTTCACATCAACATCAAATGCCACTGTAAAGTAGATATATGTGTTCTTTGGTTGGTTAATTGCTTTAGCTAACTTGATTGCTTCTCTTGCATCAGCAACCCCTTGTGCATGAGTAAAATGTGAAAGCATATCAGCATTGAGTCCTCGATACACCGACACCAGATAGATGCCTGCATCACTAATGCGTTTTGCTTCTGTTTCAGTCAAAGCGCTTGCATTGCTCAAATTTCGCCCTACGAAGGTGTAACCCTTCTGCTGAAGCGTTCTTAGTTTTGCCGCAGTTACAATGTCCTGCGTTGAACAACTATATGCCATAATTTTCCTTTCCTTTCAGTACGATGTGTGATTGCTGCATAAATACAGAATCTTTGCGCCAGTTTTTGATACAAGATTGTTATATACAACCTTCTTGACCATGTTTGAACAGTTTCCTTCAATCACTTCAAAGATAATGCTATTTGTCCGGCAAACAATCCCAACATGATTGACTGCTGTTCCACCTTTGCTGTCAATCAGCACAATGTCACCAGCCTTTGGATAATTCGGATTCGTTGGCAGTGTGTTTGGCGCCAACAACCGCCGATTTCGTGCATACCATTCTCGAATGGATGGTGTATAACTCATTTTCGGGACAAATGGACAGGATTTCAGCTTTTGTGTTGTCAAAATCCCTGCCTGCTGTGCGCACCATGATACAAACATCGCGCACCATGGCTGACCATCCATGCCATACCATTCACCATATTTTACATGGTTATTTCCAGATTCCTTTATGCCAATCTCTTTTTCTGCGATAGATACAAATCTATCCAGTTCATGTTGGACAGACATATTTTTCACCTCACATTGATAAATTTTTGAATCTTGCGATTCGCTTAATATAGAGCATTTGGGCTTTCAAAGTGTAAACCTTCAAACCGAAAAATTTATCTTATGCTGTTCAGGTATGGGTCGAGGGAAAACCGTGCTTCGACTTCGGTCAAGTGGGAGAATAATACTTTTGCTGCATAGCAAAGCGCATTGCCATGGATTCGAGTACGGTTTGCATAAAGTGTTTGGGCTGTGTCGTAGAGGATTTCACTGTTCAGCAGGTGCAAGCGGGAACGGACATATTCCCGCGGGTAGCAGCATTTTCCTATCCGCACTTCCTCCGCATAGAACAACCAACTAATGACATTTTCAAATAATGATTGTTCATCAGGCTTCAGATAGTCGAGTTCTGAATTTTCCAGAATCATATCCAGTAGCTGCTTGTCCGCTTTTCTTTTTTCGGCAGAAATTTCAGTCAGGCTTTCTTCTTTCGACGGACAGACTGACTGAATATCTGTATTTCTCTTTTCTATATTATTCTTATATATATTACTTGTGTGCAAATTTGACAGGTCTGGACATGACATTTCGACAGGTCTTGATGTGTCACTCAGGCAGGTCTTGACCTGCTCTTTTTGCAGTTCTGATTCCTCCAAAGCAGCGTTTTCACTTACAGATTCAAGTGTTTCTTCCTCATTTGCAACATCCGAAATTGTAAATTCATCCTGTGAATCTTCCAGACTTTCGGCTGGTACTTCTTCATCAGATGACACGAAAGGCGCACAGGAATAACTTTGTGATACTTCATGTTCCACTGCTGCAAGATAAATCAAGTTTGCTAGCCCACGACCGCGGCGCTGTTCCCAAATCAGATTTGCTTCCTGCAATTCCGCAAAACAGGCAATCGCCTTTTTGTAGCTGATTTGCATTTCTTCTGCCAATTCACCACGCGTGAAGATAATATAAACTTCATTTTCATCATTTACCCAGCCGTTTCGCTGTGACAATTGGCAGCGGTTCAGCAGAAATGTGTATGCAACTTTCTCGTGCAGGCTCATGGTTTTATATTTCGGATCAGAAAACAGCCAGCGCGGCATTTGCATATGGTAAAAAGAAACAAAGTTTTCCCGTGTCATCAGTGCAAAAGGCTTCATTAGACCTCTTGCGAAAATAAGGCGCAGTGGTAAAATAGGGGCATGAAATA
>CAJUDU010000156.1 GCA_910584935.1 uncultured Butyricicoccus sp.
AACGCAGGGATAATATCATCCGCATCTGCGCATCTTCCACACTTGCTATGTACCGATTCAGCCGATTATATTCGATAACAGATTGCTTCACTTTCAGTTCAATCAAATCCCGCTGTTCCGCGATTAGGATAGCCAGATTGCCAGTCTTATCTCCGCCGCCGACATGGGGCAAGCCGGTTATGTTTTGCGCACCGCCGGATGCGGCCGCAGTCAGCTCTGTCAGCTTGCGCTTTTCTTCTTCAATCTCGCGGTTCAGCCAGTATAATTGCGATAGTTCCTTTTTGGTCAACGCTGGTTCATCCTCTCAAGCTGACGGCGGACTTTAGTTTCCATGGTTTTGTGCAGCAGCGCTGCATCAATATTCAGGAAATACTGCATCTGCTCCAGCATCACCATGACATCCGCCATTTCTTCCAGGACATCTTTCCGGCTTCCTTCGTCATTTGCCAACTTGCTGAGTGCTGCAATAAATTCACCACATTCTTCGGTAGTTTTCTTGACTTGGTGTTGGAAACCGTAATGTTTCACAATGTGTTTAATATTTTGATTCATAGTATCAGTCCTTTTCTGTCTATGCCTTATTTGTCTTCAGGTATCAGCGGTCAGGAAAATACGGAGATATTTTGTCGTTTTGTGTCGTATGACCGCAAATATGTCGATTTTTGTATTATCATAAAATCATCTTTCTTTAGAAAAGGTGATCTTTTTATGCAAAAACCAGAATTATTGTTATATTCAATCCTTGGGCCGGTTCGTTCTGATATCCGTCCGCTTGCCTGTGCCATAGAAATAACGGAACAGCTCTTATTTGTCCAACATCTTCCCATGGAAAATATAAAAGCAATCGCACATATTTATTCACGGGTTGCGAAACGTCTTGAAAAGCGAACTGCCACTGTTGCAAAAGCAATTGAACGTTTAACCCCTCTTTGTTGGGATGCACTTGTCCTGAACAATCTGCTGCCCACTTATATTGGCGATCCATTCATGCAGATGCCGCCTCCGCGGATGCTGGTCATTTATTTTGCCGTTTATGCGCATTTTGAACTTCCTTTTGCTGTAGCTGCAAAGAAATATCCGGATATATTGTTTCCGCTTGATTCAAGCGCTTGTGTTGCTGACATTGATGTTATGGAAGCGATTCGCCGTGCGCAAGCTATGCCTGTTATCTCAGACGTGCCCATTTGCCCTGAATGTGGGGAAGGACTCAATCAGGCACAGGCTTATTGCCACAATTGTGGGCAGCATCTTGATTGGTCACAGTATAAAGGCGCTCAGATTGTTCGTGATAGGCCACCTGTTTTGGTCTAAGGTTTACATTAGCCATAAATCTTTTTATTATCTGTTTTCATTCTGCATCCTCCTTGAAAAATTCTGCCGCCATGTTATAATGCCGTGCAGCCTGGTCGTGGGATATGACAGGAAGATCGATCGCGACTATCTCCCCTTGGCATTTGTCCACCACACATTCACCGTCAAAATTTGCGATACAATGTGTATGCTTACAAGTTTTCATCGTATGTCCTCCATTTCCGGCTGAGAGCCATTTTAACCGTTTCTGGTGTGCCACAGCGGTTCTTCCTTGCAGACAGTGCATAAACGCCTTACACGGCATTTACGCTCGTCCACACTATCCTTTCGCTTTAACATTGCGAATTCTCGCTTTCAGCGCATCCATCAAAGCATCTTGTGTATCTGCTTTGCCTTCCAGTGCAGCCATAACATCTTCATCCATGCCGCCGGAAACAACCAGATTATGCACAATAACTTTTTCGGTTTGTCCTTGCCTATGTAGGCGTTTGTTTGCCTGCTGGTATAGTTCCAAGCTCCAGGTCAGCCCGAACCAGATGACATGGTTGCCGCCTTGCTGCAGATTTAAGCCATATGCTGTACTTGCCGGATGCGCAAGCAGGATATCAATTTTCCCGGTGTTCCAGTCATCGGCATCCTGCGGCTTTTGATACTGCCGTACCCGTAAACCGGATTTGCCCAGCGCCGCTATGATACGGTCGCGGTCGTGTTGGAAGCCATAAAACACAAGTGCAGGTTTGCCATTCAGGGCTTCGATAATTTCCAAAAAGACATCCAGCTTACAACGGTGAACCTCATGCACATCATGCTCTGCGCCGTAAATCGCCCCATTGCATAGCTGTAACAGCTTGTTAGACAATACCGCTGCGCTGCCTGCGTCAATGGTTTCATCATCAATTTCAAGAAGCATATCACGTTCCATACGTTCATATGCTTTTTTCGCTGCTGCATCCAACGCAACAGGGACATTCACACTGACCAAATCCGGCAGCTGCAGATAATCCTCCGCTTTCATGCTGATGCAGATATCGCCAATCAGACGATGTACAGCAGCTTCTGTTTCGCGTTTGGGCTTGTACGAAAAAATCTGCTGCGCGTTCCGTGCATCCGGCACGAAATACCTTTCGCGATATCCAGTGATGGTCTTACCAAGACGTTCACCGCCATCCAACAGAAAAACTTGCGCCCATAGATCCATCAGGCCGTTTGGCGCAGGTGTGCCGGTCAGTTCCACAATACGCCCGATGCGGCTTCGTACCAGCTTTAATGCCTTGAACCGTTTCGCCTGTGGATTTTTAAAGCTGCTGCTTTCATCCAACACCACCATATCAAATGGCCAGTCATTGCGGTAATAATCCACCAGCCACACGACATTTTCCCGGTTTGTCACATAAACATCCGCCGGAGTGGCAAGCGCCCGTATCCGCCGCTGCGCGCTGCCCAATACGAAAGACAAGCGCAGCATCTTCAGGTGATCCCATTTCGCAGCTTCCTGCGCCCAGGTTGCTTCCGCGACTTTCTTCGGTGCAATGACAAGCACCTTGGACACTTGGAAACGGTTGTAAATCAATTCATTGACCGCGGTCAGGGTAGATACAGTTTTACCCAAGCCCATATCGAGGAACAACCCAATCGCAGGATCTGAAACCACACGGTCGATGCAATATTGCTGATATGGGTGCGGTTTGAAAATCATGG
>CAJUDU010000157.1 GCA_910584935.1 uncultured Butyricicoccus sp.
TTTATCACTTTCTTTTTGTGTTGAAGGTGTCAACTTTATTTATACAACATCAGTATGCTGATGTGGACATTTTTTGGCTGTAAAGAGCGTTTTCATCCGGCAGCGACAAAAGAAGCGGAAGGTCTGCCCTTTACCACTCGTCTTGGCGCGGCGCTTCACAACAAATATTTCATTATGCTGACCCTTACTATGATTGCGGTTTCCCTGTATCAAAACGTCAACGGCACTTGTTCCACCTATTATGCACAGTATGTGCTTGGCAATGCGGAATTGATGGGTGTAATGCAGACTGTTGAAAAAATTCCGTGGATTTTGGGTGTTATTTTCCTCGCACCGTTCATCAAGCGGTTTGGCAAGCGCAATCTGGTGCTTGCAGGCGCGGTACTTTGCGTTGCAGCACAGATAATCCTGATGACGAATCCCGCAAACTATACGCTTGTCCTGGTTTCCGCCGCACTGCGCGGGCTGGGCGAGGCACCCTTCTATGGCTGCATTTTCACCATGCTTGCTGATACCATTGAATTTGGCCACTGGAAAACCAACATCCGTGTTCATGCATTGCTGTTTTCAGCGTTCACAGTCGGCCAGAAATTTGGCGGCGGCATTGCGGGCTGGGCAATCGGCAAGCTGATGGACGCTTCTGGCTTCACTGGCTTGGAAGTTGAAATTCCTTCCGCAGTCAACATGGTACAAAACCTGTATCTTTTCGGCACAATTGCCGCATGGGGTGCGGTTGTGGTATTCATGATTTTCTATCATCTTGATAAAGAGTATAATGGTATTGTTGCTGACCTTGCAAAACGCGGTCAGTGCGCTGGATAATATAAGTAATTAAAGGAGGACTTTCCCATGTATCAGCATATTATCCGGCATAAAATCAATCCAGAGCAGCCATATCTGCCTCAACATTATGGTGTTATCGAGCAATTTGTTACGGTTGAAGGACGCAAACGCCGTTTCCTGCTTTATATCCCAGACGGTGTGCGTGAATCCTGCGCGGGCGTGCTGGTACTGGGCGGCAACGGACGGACTGTCGATGACCTGCTGCGGGAAAGCGGCTGGTGTGCCCTTGCTGACGCGCGGCCAGACCGTGAAAAATTTATTGTTGTTTTCCTGGAACCGGAAGATGGCGTGTGGCATATAGATGAGCCTTATGGGAAAACAGACGGGGATGCTGCATATGTAAATGAAGTATATCTTGCGGCAGGGCAGCGGTACCTTTGCTGCATTCATGAATCCAAGTTTTATTTGGCAGGCTGCCGGGAAGGCGGCGTAGTAGCACAAATGGCAGCTATGAGCAATCCGGCGGTTTATGCAGGTCTGTCATCTGTTGGCAGTTCGGCGGTTGCACCCCAATATATGGCGGATGCCGCACAGGATTACTGCACACAAATGAACGGTTTTATTGATGAAAACCATCGCAAAAACATTCGCAAAGGTGAGGTTCCGCTTCCCACATGGATCATTGATGATCCTGTGGTTCCAACTGGAACAGATGCTGGCACGGCGGCATATTGGCGCACTGCCTGCGGTACGGAGGGCGCTGCCCGTGAGGTACGTCCAGGGGTACGGGAATATATCCGAACGGCGGAAGTGCCCTATGCGCCGAATCAGGAAAAAGAAGCATTTCGCGTATGGACCAGCAGTTGGGATAGTGCATCCGAAAATGATGCAAAGGCAATGCAGGAGGAAATCCGGCAGTTCCTGTTTTCCCAGCGGCGCTGGATGAGCGGACCAGTCGGCGACCTGCGCGTCACAAAAAATCCGGAGCACGATCTCGGTATGGAATACCATTACGAAAAAATTGATGGCTGGATGCGTGAATGGTATGTTTATGTGCCAGAAAGCGTGAAACAACATCCGGAAATAAAAGTGCCGTTAGTACTGGCGATGCACGGCTACACCTGTTCGGGGGAGATTTATGCGGGCAACTCCGAGTGGTATAAAGTTGCAGCGCAATACGGCTTTATTGTTGTACATCCGACCGCGCTGCAAGGCAAAGTGGATATGGAAAACAAAGTGATTGATCCTGATTTTACGCCACTTCCCGCATGGAATATTTTTGCGGAGGATGACCGCCCAGATGAGCTGCATTTTTTTGACACGCTGCTTGACCGCATGATTGCGGAGTATCCAGTTGACCCATCCCGTGTGTTCGCAACTGGTCATTCATGGGGTTCACTGATGACTCATCTGCTGGCGCTGGCAAGACCGGAGCGTTTTGCGGCTGTGGCACCATGTTCAGGCGTATTCTTTGGCGGCGCGGAAAAACGGATTATGCCTCTGCCATGTGTGAAGAACCGCCCTGATGTGAAGATCCCGGTCTGGATGTTCTGTGGCGAGGAAGAACCATGGCTGATGGAAGCCCAACCAACTGCCCAAAATGCCACTGGTTATACGATTTCAATGTGGCTAAAAAATAACCATATGGCAGCACAGATTCCAGCGAATTGGAATGATTGCCTGCCTGATACACATGATCGTTGGAATGAATGGGAATGGCAGCAGAATTGTATACCAATGGTACGTTTCACCACAGTGGAATATATGCCGCACGCTACAATGACCGAGATGTCATACCGCATTTGGGAAGAGTTCTTTTGTAAGTTTTCCCGCATGGATGGAGATGCCAGGTACAGCCCGGTTTAATCATTAATAACAAAAGGCTGAAAGCGCTTTCTCGTTTTTATGAAGTATAACAAAAATCCTCATAAACGCAAACTGCTATTTCTAATTTTCACCGACCATTAGGGGTGAAATGTCCCTATCGGGAAAGTAAACCGCCCATACAGGGCTTATAGTGTCCCTGCAGGAAATGGTTTGCCCTGCGGGCGGCTGAGTATAAGATAGATAGGGAACAAACCCCCATTTCTATTATATTCTGTTGTAATTATTCATTTTTGTGCCTGGCATCAGGTTGCAGCTGCTTGCCAAGATAGAACAATTACTAGGCCTTGTTTGAAAAATCGCGGAAGGTGTACTAAATCAACAAAATAGCGAT
>CAJUDU010000158.1 GCA_910584935.1 uncultured Butyricicoccus sp.
GTTCGCAGAAATTCATAAGAATAACAGCCATTTGCGCACGTGACGCATTGCCCAAAGGCAAAAGGGCATTCATATCTGTGCCGGAAATAAGCCCTTCAGCAACTGCCCATTGCATTGCTGGAACAGCATAAGTGCTGATTTGTGCGGCATCAGTATAATCAGAAAGCGGCGCTGATTTGCTGATATCATAGTGTTTATATGCCGCATATCGCATTAAAATTGCAGCTAATTGTTCACGGGTCAACAAATCATCTGGGGCAAAACGCCCATCTTCATAACCGCTGACAATTTGATTTGCTGCCGCCCAGCAGACTGCGTCGGTGTACCACTGCCCAGATGGAACATCTGGGAATGTACATATAGAGACGCTTGGCTGTTGTTCCATGCGATATAAAGTTGTGACAAACATTGCGCGGGTGACATCGGCATCAGGGGAAAAACTGTTTTCTGCTGTGCCGCACATCTGCCCATGATGGTATACATACTGCACCGCTGTAAAATACCAGTCATCCGGGCTAATATCTTCAAATGGAAGTGTTTCTGAATTCCCATTCTTCAAAATATCTGCATTTTGCGGCAAAGTATCCGGATTAGGGCTGGCTGGGATAACTGTTTCCGGAATGGTTTGTGTATCATCTTGCCCTGGCAAGGGTTTTAGAATAGGCAAATTAGTGCCCATATCATCTGGGCTAGCGCTTCCAGATGCACTTGCACCGCCGCCGCCTCCGGAACCACCGCCTGAGTAGCTGGGCGATACCGGAATGTCTGGTTTGATGGGTTCATTCGGCTGTTCTGGATTTTTTGAATCAGTCGGTTTGTTCGGTTTGTTTGGATTCTCTGGGTCAGTCGGTTTGTCTGGTTTGTTTGGATTCTCTGGATTTTCTGGATCAGTTGGCTTGTTCGGTTTATCCGGCTGTTCTGGATTTTCTGGGTCAGTTGGTTTGTTCGGTTTATCCGGCTGTTCTGGATTTTCTGGGTCAGTTGGTTTGTCTGGTTTATCCGGCTGTTCCGGATGCTCTGGGTCAGTTGGTTTATCTGGTTTATCTTGGCTTTCTGTCCCTGCATATTCATGATAAACCCCTGTTTCTGCGTCAAACCGGTATTTATCCTGCTTGTTGAGATTCACCAGCGCATCTATGATAAATTTCCCATTTTTATATACCAGCGCAAACCCTTCCGCAATTTGTGTATGGATATTTTGCGAAAAACTGCCGCCTGTAATTGCAGCTTTACCCGCCGCAATTTCAAAATCTCCATTATAATACCCGCTGGAAATCGCTAAAACTGCGTTTTCTATGGCATTATGAATCAGTTTTGCTTTATTGGAATTATCATCAACACCACAAAATGAAATATCCTTGATTTTCAATTCGCCATAATTTTCAATCGCATATGCAGTATCAGAAATGCTGTTATCCTGCTTTATCATCCCTGTTTTTCCCACAGATGTATCGCAAATTTGCAATGTGCCATGATTGATGAACGCATTGCCTGTGCTGGATATCGTATGCCCATTCAAATCAATTGTCAGGTTTTGTCCTGTTTCTATGGTTGCACTTTCCTGGATATCCTTCAGCAAATGAATTATACCATGATTTGGCACGGCATAAATTGCAGCAGCCAAATTGTTGTATTGCATCCCATCGCATTGTACCGCTCCTGCCCCTATCGGCTGAAGCTGATAGGTGAGTTTTCCATCCACTGTAAGAGTTCCTACCATTGTGTGATTCTCTAACAACCTTGAAAATGTAATTGCTGTTTGATTTATGGCATCAACCGATTGCCGCTCCATGATGATTAAAGGCTGAGTAGGCGCACTTTTCATCGGCACACAATAATCAATCTCTATTGATGCTGTAACAGATGGCAATTCATGTGTTCCCATGTTATATATGTGCAGTGCATAATTGGAAAGGCTGATTAGATGCCCGTTTTTAATTTGTATTTTTAGGGCATTTTCCGGTTGCACCTGGCTGGTTTGCGCACGGCATAATAATGCAGAACCTTCTACCCATGGGATATTTGGGCTGGATGGTGCTGGGCTGTTATTTGCACCAGTGCCGCAAATATAACCGCCACACAGCTTGACTGTGCCACCCCCAGCTTCTAACCCTGTTCCACCTGAAAGCAATCCATCATTCATCGTAAAAGTGCCCGAAGACTGCCAATATACTGCGGTATTGTCAGACTTTATTACACCATAATTGACCGTCAAATTGCCGGAATCATTTACATGAACCGCAGGCATATCCTCTGATAAAATCATACCATTGTCAATGGTTAAATTGCCGCCATTTACAACAATCGCTGTATTTTCTGCACAAATACCACCTGTTGTAGCTTCCAATTCTTCATATGTAAGGAAATTACATATCGTTAAATCGCCTTCTACAATTAAAACAGGTGCATCCGTTTGACTGGACAATGTGTATCCATATAAATTGAGTATGGCACGCCTGTCTTTCGGTATCACAAGCGGCTGTTCCAACACAATATTATCTGCAATTTCAATCACACCGCCCTGCATCAAATAACTATCATCTTTCTTGAAACAAGCCTGCAATGTTTCATAATCCCAAACGCATTTGTCAGGCACTTGTCCGGCTGGGAGGTTATCCCAATCCGGTTCTTCTGACAAATAAGCGGGTAAGTCAAGCCTTTTCAAGAAATCTAGTGGGAAGGCTGCCGATGAAATCGGCAAGGTATAGAACATAAGTTGTACCGCAAACAGACCAGAACATAATTCCCGCTTCATAAAGAATCCCCTTTTTCCAGCAATAGTTTATTATCTAGAATTATAATCATTTGGAATCAATAAAGCAAGATATATTGTCGAAAAAAATCGAAAAAAAGCAAACCGCTTGTGCAAAACCGCTAATTAAGCAGCTCGTTATATATCTAAATTTACCATAGCCCTTATGATGGCGGGATAAAAATGGTTTCTGGTGGATGTTTCTCTGTATCGCTAT
>CAJUDU010000159.1 GCA_910584935.1 uncultured Butyricicoccus sp.
CTTCCCACAATACCGCCATCTGCAAATTCCCGCACACCAAGTGCTTTGCCTGCACGTTCCCAAAGTTCCAAACCACGCCCACGGCGTTTTGAACCTAATGGGATAATGGCTTCCGGACCATCTTCACCGACCCAGGAAAGCAGCGGACGGTTTACAATCCGCCCTTCCGCACTTTGGGTGATATTTGCGGTAACCTCGGTAGAAGCCCCGCTGGTATTCAGTGAAAATGATGGATTCATCAGCTGATAATTTGCCCGTACCCGGACTGTTGTTGTGGTATCAAACCCAGACGCAAAATTCCTGTTGATCGCATTTCCCGTATTGGTTTTCACGGTACTAACCGCACTTTCAATCGGCGACATATTCATGGTGTTTAAGGCGTTGGAAACCTCTGTCCCGACCGCTGTACCACACGGGGAAAAGTCCTGTGCGGCAATGCCGGACGCAATTTGCGGCGCGATGGGGAGTTGTATTTGCGGCAGTGCAATTGGGCTAAGGCTTAATGCTGTGCCAATCATATTGGAAACACTGGTACTGAATGTGCCAGTGTCTGCATTTGCAAGACTGTTATTCATGCCCTGCATAACAGCATCGCCCATATTACTGTTTGAAAGGGCGCTGGTGATACTTTCAGCTGCACTTTGCGGCAGGGTTGCTGCCACAGATGCAAGCAATCCCACAATTTCGGTTTGAACTTCTGCGCTTAATCCATCTAGCCCTAACATTTTCGCCGCAGTCGGCATATCAACTTTTGAAAAATCCATACCGTTTGCCAAAGCGTTATTCAGCGCGGTTTGCAGTTTCTCTGCGGTTGTCCCTTCAATTTGCGGCAGGATATTTGCCAGTTCTTTGTCGTAAGCCTCCGCGATGGATTCCAGCTGAAAACTTTCAGCAGAAAGCTGTAAATCCGATATTTTTTTATTGTAATCTGCTATAAGTGCATCAAATTGTGCTTTATATTTACCTTCATCGAAATTTGGATCTGTTTTCTGCAATTCCAGCGCAGTCAGCCCAACTTTCAACGCTTCATCATATGATTCTACGGAAGTTTGTACTTGCTGGGCAAGTTCTGTCTGCAATGCCGCAAAACTTTCCTGGTCGAGTGCAGCGCCGCCATATTTGATTTTCAAAGCCTTCAGACTGGCAGTGGTTTCGGCGTTTGCAACCTTATCTGTAATTGCTGTGATTTTATCCTGAATATCCTGTATGATTTTTTGCTCGTCGCCAGTGATAATGTTATCTTCCAGCGCGATATTGATTGCCGTTGTGTATTCATTATTCCAGTTATCCAGATGGGTTCCAAGTTCTTTGTACGTATTGTTCAGATAAGAAAAATCAAATTCGCTGTCCTCGCCAACCAGCAGTTTGATTGCCGATGTGGATTCAAAATGCGCGTTTTCCACATATTTTTTTGCGTTTGTATAAACATCACGCAGGCTGGCTTTATATTCGTCCAATTCGGATTCGTCTAGTTTTAATCCAGTGCCAATTTTCCAGTTTAGCTTATCCATTCCGGAGATGGTGTTCTGGATTTCAGCATAAGATGTTGCCGCATTTGCGGAAGCCTGCCGGAATGTATCCAGTCCGGAAGCATCCCCAATATCTGCAATATTCGATGCAATTGTTTTCACCTCAGCCGCAGTCATACGCAGTGTACCGAAATGGTTCCGCATATCATCTGCCACTGTTTTATTGAATAGCTTTTCAAATTCTTCCGCGGAAACAGAAGTATCCTGCAATGCGTCTCTGAGTTCCGAACTGCTGAATTTCGCCGCTTTTCCGGCAAGTTCAAAAGCACGGGTTTCTTTTTCGGCACACTTCATTTCTTCGGCATAATCAGATTTGATTTTTTCGCCGATAAACATTCCGGTAAGCCCGCCAATACCAGCGCCAATCAAAGCACCAGCCGCAGTGCCAACAACTGGGACAACAGAACCAATACCGGCGCCGATCGCGGCACCTGCTGCAACACCACGGATTTTTGCTGAAGCTGACTTATCATACGCTTCTCTTTCTTTATCATTTTGACTTTTTGCGGCTATCGCCATATCGCTAACACCGCTAAACAGCGCCGCGCCGCCAACAACGCCGCCAGCCACAGAACCAAGCCCTATCGCAGAAAGTGCGCCAGAACTCAGTGACGCGCCGCCTGCAAGGTTACCTGCGCCAAGCGTAATCGCAGCATTCGCGCCAAAATCCATGATGCCCATCCCAGCAACTGCGGCATTTGCGCCAAGCCCAATCATATTTGCCAGCGCACCGGAACCAAGCACTGCCGTGCCAATCATCGCGGCAATTGGATGCGCCTGGAATGCTGCTTTCAGGCTTTCAATGAGTGCCTGCCCAATCAACGAGCCAATTTCAGCCATGCCGGAAACGAGTGTTGTTTTAATGCTTTCGCTATGACGTGCCCACCATGCCGAAAACGGTTCCGCAATTAGGTTATCCCAAACAAGTTTCGCCTTGCCGAATAAATCAGCATCTTTCCATTCCGCGCTTCCCATGATTTCCTGCATGGTTTGCTTTACCCACTGGATTTTTGCTTCGATACTGTCCAGCATCTGGTTAATTGCATTTTGAATATCCGGCATTTTCGCGGTCAACCATTCAACAAATTGCCGCAAATATGGCGCAAGACGCTCCCCAATGCTGCTTTTTACGCCATCCGCGGCACTTTGCAGCAAGACAAGCGAACCTTGCAGGTTGTCCAGCATGATTTCGGACATACTTTTTGCGGCGCCCTCGGAATTGGCAATTGCGCTTGAAAGTTTTTTGAAATCCTTTTCACTTGCCTGAATGATGGACAGCATCCCAGGCAGGGCACGATCGCCAAATAATGTGCTGACCGCCTCCAGCTTTTCCATCTGTTCCGCTGACTTTCCAGCAGCTTTTGCAAGCCCTAAAATGCTGTCGCTGTCATTGATATCGCCATCCGCGTTCAAAATCGCGG
>CAJUDU010000160.1 GCA_910584935.1 uncultured Butyricicoccus sp.
TTCGGACAAACGGTTTTCAAGACCGCCTCGTTATGACCACTTCGATACCTCTCCGTATCATTTAGCCCAACAGCTTTTATATTTTATCATATCATAGATACCATGTCAATAGTTTTTTTATAAATTTTGCAAAGCAAGCGTTTTTTATAGCAACTTGTGCCTGTTTCAAAAAAAGTGTATCATAGAAGAAACAAAAACAGAGAAGGGAATTTATGTTGGAGCTAAAGGAATTAAAAGAAAATATCATATACAAAAAGCAAAAGTTTAGGGGCAAATCTAGTTTGAGCTTGTTCTGTGACAAAGTGGCGTGAAATACCGATTGCGGCACAAGAATTTTCGCTGGAAACGATTTGAGCATGGAGCAAAAATGTCATTGTACTCGCAATCCCATTATTTGCACCAATGGTTCAGACCACATCATCTATGGTATATCAGGAATTATATGATACAAGCAACCGGGTGCTTGATGGTATGGCCTATAAACTTGCAAATTATATCATATCTGAACTGGGCTTCCGCGCAATATTTTTCCCACGGGATTGTTATTATAATATTGATGTGTTGACGCATAACCCGAATGCTGCATTTTCCCATGCATTAGCGGGCTATTATGCTGGATTGGGATGATTGGCGACAGCCATAATTTAATTTCTAAAGAATTTGGGTCTAGGATACGGGGGGTTTCTGTCATTACAGATGCACCGATTCCAGAAGATGATATGTGGTATAATGGGTTATCTATGTTTATAAGGCATGGAATAATATCAAATCTAAGTATTAGACATTTGACAGCAGACGCGTTAGAATATAAGTATCTAAAAAACCATAGATACCTATATTTTTTATGTTGAAGGAGTTGAAAGCTGCATGAAAAATTTAAAACGGTTTGGCATTTTAATGCTGTCCATTTTGTTTGTCTTTGGGACAGCGCTTCCGATTTGTTTTGCGGCAGATGATGCAGGGTTTCCAGATGTCCCAGCAGACGCATGGTATGCAGAGGCTGTGACTTATTGTTTGGATCATCATTTGATGGCAGGTGTTGATGATGGACGTTTTGCTCCGGCAGGCAATTTAACCCGGTCACAATTTGCGGCAGTGCTTTACCGGATGGAAGGTACGCCAGATGTAACAGGTACGGATGCTTTTACGGATACATTAGAAGGTATGTGGTACAGTGACGCGGTTTTATGGGCATCTCAGCAGTCGCTGATCAGCGGCTATGGCAATGGGCTTTTTGGCACAGATGATGCGGTAAGTCGTGAACAAATGGCAGCCATTCTTTGGCGCTATGCGGATAGTCCCGCGGCAAGTTCGGCAAAAGATTATCAAGATAAAACTTCAGTTGCGGCATATGCGGCATCCGCAGTAGATTGGGTCAGTGGAAGCCAAATTATGATACCAAGATCCGATGATATGTTTGCGCCAAAAGAAGCAGCAACGCGGGCTGAAATTGCATTTGCGCTGATGCAATACAGCCGCCAGCAGGCAGTGCCGCCTCAGCCCAATGAAAACAATGGTGCGGTTTTAATTGCTTATTTCTCGGCGACAGGCAACACAGAAGCCATTGCAATGCACTTAAAAGATATCTTAAATGCAGATGTTTATGAAATCGTGCCAGAACAGCCATATACAGCAGAAGATTTAGCATACAGCAATTCTTCCAGCCGTACCAGTCAGGAAATGAATGACCCAAATGCCCGTCCGGCGATTGTAGGTGAGGTTGAAAATATGCAGCAATATGATACCATCTTCCTTGGCTATCCGATTTGGTGGGGGCAGGCGCCAAAGATTATCAGTACATTTCTGGAAAGTAATGATTTGAGCGGCAAAACAATTGTGCCTTTCTGCACATCGGCCAGCAGCGGATTAGGCAGCAGTGCAGAAAACCTGCATAGTTTTGCAAGTGCTGCAACTTGGCTGGAGGGTAACCGGTTTAGCGGGAACGCAAGCAATGAAACGGTAAAAGCTTGGGTGGATGGGCTAAATATCCATCCAGCAGCATAATAGAATAAACAAGCAAGGTAAATCATATAAAACAGGAGGCTTGCGGATATGTCTGATTTTAGTAAAAGCAGTGTATTTGCTTTGGGACAGGAAAATACAGCATATGCCCAATATTTCATTGGGAAATCCTATTTGAATATGCTTTCCACACAAGGGGTAGTGATTGGGAATGTGACATTTGAACCAGGATGTCGGAACAATTGGCATATTCATCATGCGGCAAAAGACGGCGGACAGATTTTGCTGGTTACTGGCGGGCATGGCTGGTATCAGGAATGGGAAAAGCCAGCTCGTGCCCTTCAGGCAGGGGATGTTGTACATATCCCCGCAGGAGTAAAGCATTGGCATGGCGCGGCAAAGGATAGCTGGTTTGTCCATTTGGCAGTGGAAGTGCCAGGGCAGCAGATATCCACAGAATGGCTGGAACCGGTAACTGATGCGGCATATCATGCGCTGGAGTGCGCAGAATAACTGCCCTATCCGGCTGGATAATATCATGCAATGCCATAACAAATGAGGGATTAATAATGGATAGAAAAACACTTGCAGAACAGAACCATCAAACCTGGTATCGAGGGCAGGCATTCCCAGGAGCTTATATAGAATTCCAACAAATCGCGCAGCGGTTTTTATGTGGTGATATCACAGAGCAAGGATGCTTGTCTGATGTGCAAAAAGCACTCATTCGTTTGACGGCACTCACAGCCAGCCAGACATGGAAACCGTTAGCACGCTATATTAGACCTCTTGCGAAAATAAGGCGCAGTGGTAAAATAGGGACATGAAATACGAAA
>CAJUDU010000161.1 GCA_910584935.1 uncultured Butyricicoccus sp.
ATTTTATCACTTTCTTTTTGTGTTGAAGGTGTCAACTTTATTTATACAACATCAGGTTGACTGTTATTGGGTTCCCGCGTTTAGCGCGGAAATGCCGCACCTATCCAGCGTTCATCGAAAAAATGGGCGCCGCACAAGACATAATATATGATGGCATTGCGATTTTTGGGGAAGACAGTCTTGTCAGCCATATCACTGGCAGCCTGCCTTTGCTGCGATAAATAAAAATAGCCTCTTTCCGCCAGACCTGCGGGAAGAGGTATTTTTTATGTCGATTTGGTGGGTTTGTGGGCATAAGCAGCGGTTTGGCTGCATAGGTTTGTGTGAGGAGGGAGGCGAAGCGCATGAATCAGTGGAGCGACCGCCTGCGCGGACTCGTGCGGGAAAATTTTATTGCGGAAGATTTAGACCCACATTTGCCGCGCATAGAACTGATTGGCGGGCGGCGGGTGAACATAGAAAACCACCGTGGGATTATTGAATACAGTGATATAGAAATGCGGGTTGCATTGTCAGATGGGGAACTGGATATTACAGGGCACGATATGGAATTGCGTGCGCTCACGCTGACAGAACTCACCATTGCAGGCGTAATTGATGCAATCGCATACCGTAGGCAAGGCAGCGGGGGAGGTGGCAGCATATGATACGCAGAGCATTGGAACTATGTGCAGGGGAAGTGCGCATCCGGGTGCATGGGGCAACCATTGAACGGTTTCTCAATACCTGCGCACGCGGCGGCATCCGGCTGCGGCATACCCATCGGGTTGGATTTGGTGAACTGCATACAACGGTATCTATCCGGGATTTTCGGCAAATGCGGCGTTATATGGGGCGGACGGGCTGCCAAATCCATATCTTAAAACGCAAAGGGCTGCCATTTGTTTTACACCGGCTGCGCCGCCGATATGTGCTGGCGGCTGGATTGCTTGCGGTGGCAGCCTTGTTTTTGGTGATGACGAACTTTATTTGGGTGATAGAAATCCATGCCCAGCCAGGGATATCCACCTATGAACTGCGGGAGACCTTGCGGCAGGCTGGCGTTTATTCCGGCGTGCCGGTTTATATGGTGAATGAAGTGGATGTGGTGAATTATGTGCGGCAGCATATGAAGCACAGCATTGATTATATGACCGTCAGCCGGTATGGGAACGTGATGCAGATAGAAGCATTTGGGGGCGATGGCGACCTGGAAATACAAGATGATAAAGCGGTGACTGGGCTTGTTGCCGCACGGGATGGGTTTATTACAGAAATGCAGGTATTAGGCGGTTATCCGCTGGTTGAAACAGGGGATACTGTTGAACGTGGGCAGCAGCTTGTCACAGCCGTGACGCCGCCGACAACAGAAGCAGGCGCTGGATATATTGGGCATGGCAGCGGGCATATTTATGCCCAAACCAGCCGGATGGAAACATCCATACGGCTATTGCCGACAAGGTATAAACGGTACACCGGCAAACGGAAAACACAATTTGCCCTTGTCATTGCGGGCAAACGGTTTAATTTATATTTTGGGGGCGGCATTGGGGCAGATTGTGATAAACGGCTTACAGCATCACAGCTAAAGTTTGGCAAAGGGACGGTGCTCCCAGTCAAACTGATACGGCAGGATTATATTTATTATGAAGCGGCGCCAATGGAACCAGCAATTGAGATGCTGTCAGAAGAAATGGAACAAGCTGCATTAGAACGAATGCAGGCAGATATGACAGAAGGCGCAGTAGACCAATGGCGCAGCAGTTTTGCACAGCTGGAAGGCGCGTTACAGCTTACGCTGTATGCTTCCTGTACCGAAGATATTGCGCGGGAGGTTTCCGAAGAAGGGGTAACTTTGCCGGAAAAGCCACAGGATACAGATGATGCTGCACAATAGGGCAGCAATGCTTTTTACAGGCAAAAGAAATTTGAATATTTCGGTTTGCAAGGGATTATCAGTTGCTTAGCAATTGGTTGTCCCTTGACTTTTGCTAGTAATTGTCATATTGCTGCGTTTGTTGAAAATTTTTTGATTTAGGGTGTCACAAAACACCTTGTTCAAGTGTTATATAGTATAGAGGGGAAAAATAACAACCTATTTCTGGATGCTGCGCTTTAGATTAGACCTTGCTATTTTTCTCTGCTAAACATTTAAGATTATTTATAAATATAATATTGACAAACAGAAGCATTTGTGATATCATAAAACTACAAAGTTTGATATGATTTTACATGAAAGGGGGAATATCCATGACTGTGCAAAGATAATCGCAAGGGGTGAATTTTATAAAACCATGTTTTTATTGCATGAATAAGAAAATCCACATAAAACCGAAAGGCAGAGAACCTTGCCGCGAAAGCGGCACCCGGATTCATGTGGATAGCAGTATTGTAACATTTGCAATGCGGGTTTGTAAAAATGTACGTATTTGAGGGAGTGTCTAATAGCATGATGTATAAATATCCTTCTCGTAAAAAACCTTCCTTACCAATTACAATTTTTATAGTATTTCTTACGCTTCTTATTATATGTTCTATTGTAAGTGACATAAAAAAAGAAACGCCAACTTAGTCATTACCAAGATTCTTTATCATATTTTCAAGAAACCTCAATTGAACAGATCATGTTACAATCATCCAATAAAAATAATTTCATACTTTATATTGGGAGAGAAAATTGTCCATATTGTTTAGAATTTTTACCTAATTTTGTTGATATATTAAAAGCCGTAAGCAAAGAGTATTCCAATAAACTTAATTAGACCTCTTGCGAAATTAAGCTAAGCGGTCAAAGTTGCAGATGCCAGCAATC
>CAJUDU010000162.1 GCA_910584935.1 uncultured Butyricicoccus sp.
ATCATGTTTCGATTGCATGTGATTTGAGAGGAGCTTTAATCAGTGGTTCCCTAATATACGCCATGTGTTTCCACCGTCATTTGTAAAACAAACAGGTGCTGCGGGTGTATCCATGAGGGCAAAACACATATATCCTCGTAAATCATCAATAAAGACAGCATCCACCAATGTGTTCACTGAAGCATCTTCCAGTGGGACAGAATAGGAGATTGCTGACCAGGTTTCACCGCCATCGTAGGTTTTCAAAATAAACAAGTCATATAAAAAAGTACGATCTTGCAATATGATCCAGCCATTTTTGGGTGAAGTAAACCCCATAAATATGGAATTAAATGTGTTTGAGCATGGTATAGGTGGCGAGGTGCTGTTATAAAATGTGGGGAGCTTTGGGTAAGTCCAGTGCTCCCCCTGATCGGTGCTGAGCATCAGCGTTAGAGGTATATCCAGGGTTGAATTGCTATATACAACAGTAATTTTTGATTTATCAGCATAAACTGTTTTGGCTGTTGTATCCGCAAGAATGATATTCAAATCCTGTTCCGACATGGGAATTTTTTGATAATCTCCATCTGCATCAACATCTACATAAAACCCATCGCTTTGAAATTGACATGGGACACGTGTATTTTGAGTGTGTCGGAATCCAGCCAACACAGAAATACACAAGGTGAATAAGACCGATAGGACAACAATCAGCACAGGATAACTTGCACGCGGCATAAAGTAAACAATGCGCTCCATGCGCCTGTGCAGCTGCGCCTTGGCGAATGCCATTTTGTGTGTATCTGGCTGGATAGATAATTCTGCGGCAGAAAGCAGCGCTTCACCATATTGAAGCTGCTCTTTCTTACTGATTTGGCGGATCACACGATAATCGCAGGAAAATTCCGCATCTTCCCGCATTTTGCGAAAGGCATATTGCAGCACAGGATTGAACCAGTGGACTGTTTGAAAAAAAGAAATCAGTTTCCAAATCCAAAAGTCACCTTGTGCAATATGAGTCAGTTCATGTGCCAGAACAGGCGATAATTGTGCAGCATCTGCATCAACCAGTTCAATTGGCAAATGGATAATGGGCGTAAAAATGCCGGAAACATATGGCGAATCGCAAAGTGCAATTTGCAGTCGGCATCTGCGCACTTGACGGTTTTGACATTCATCATGAAAAAGCTGCATTACCTGCCCTGGAATCTCCATATCAATCCGGTTTTTGGCTTCCCGCCATAGGGTATACAGGATAATGCCGCAAAACACAAATAACCCCAGAAAATACAAAACGCAGAGAACAGTCAAAATAGATATGCTACTATTCTGTACTGCAATTGAATGTGTTTCTGCGGATATTGGCGCGGCTGTAGCTGCTGCCATATCATCCATCCATTCAAAAGACATGGATCTATAGGCTATTGCAGTAAGCGCGGCATTCTGTGTCCAGGTAATCGGCGGACACAACAGCCGCACCAGCAGGATAAGCCAGAGATAATAATGTGTGACTGCTGAAAACCATTTGCCAAATATCTTTTTGACCAGCAGGATAAGAATTGCTGCAAAACTCCCATAAAAGGACAGGCGCAGTAATTCCGAGATGATATTATGAATCATCAGAATCGCCTTCTGCCTCGTCTAACATTTTGCGGATATCTGCAAGATCTTCACGGCTGAATGAACCATCTCCCATCATGCGTGCAAACAGGCTTTTCGCAGAACCTGCATAAAGCCTGCTTAATAAGGTTTGGTTTTCTTTGGTTTGGATGGCTTCGCGGGGGACAAGCGGTTCACAGACAAAACCAGGATTGCTGCGCTTGACAAACCCTTTGTTTACAGCACGAGTAATCAGTGTGTAAATCGTATTTTTTGACCAGCCTGTTTCTGGTATCAGAAGTGCGGCAATCTCGCTGGCTTTGATGGGATGCCTGTCCCAGATAATGTTCATCACTTTCAATTCGCTGGGCTGTAAATCTTTTGAACTCATGATCTCATCTCCTTTGTCAGGGGGCATATACTACTTTTGTGGTAAATATAGTTTACCACATTTTATGTAGGCTGTCAAACAGAAAACAAGCCCATCCAGGATAGGATGAGCCTGTTTTGTATGTGAGATAAAATCAAAGGGTATCAAAGAATGCGTTGACTTTATCCTGGGTTTCTGACCAGTATGGGTTTTTCTTGTCACAGTAGAAGCTGAACACACGGTTTGCTGAAGAAGTAACCTTAGAACCGGAATATGCCGCAACATATTCTGCATAGCGGTTTTGATAACCGGTTCTCTGCGCGGATGGTTTGAAATACAATTCATCAATTTCCATCTGACAGCCAATAATTGTGGAAGATTTCTTCGCAACCACACGGGTATCAGTATTGCCGCTGTTGGTGCGGCGGCGGACTTCCTGACGATTCAAAGAGTTACGGATAACCGCAAGGTTCTTTTGGATGTCAGCATCACCATGGAAGTAATAACCCGGCTGGAGCAATACTGTGTTAAAAATATCGGTGGTATTTGCAATATAGGCAATATCAATCATTGTTGTGTCATAATTGCCGCCGCGTCCCATGTATGGACTCCAGAGCAGCTTTTTCCAGCCATGTGCAGCCGTCATAAGCCCCTTGGAAACTTTATCATACATGAAAATCTGCGGATGGCTAAGCAGATTATTAACATCTACATTGACGCCATTCGGATCATCAGTTCCTTATATTTAATTGGGCGGGGTTCTCCGTATGCGGCGCGGCCATATCCGGGCCAGC
>CAJUDU010000163.1 GCA_910584935.1 uncultured Butyricicoccus sp.
CAGGGCTTTTCTCCTATACGGGTGTCGAAGCCGTAACGGGAGTATCTACAGTATATCACATATTTCGACCTTTGTATGTCGAATTTTGTCGAACAGGAAAATAATTTTTTATCCATTAACTGCTATGCTTGTAGTCAGCAAAGTTTTGAACCGTGTAAAATATCTGCTTGTTATTCACCCAACGTTGAAGCTGGCGGGTGATTTTCGGCGCAGTCGGGCGTTCATAAACCATCACATAAGGATCATATCCCATTTGCCGCAGGGTATCTACCCGGTACAAGTCCTGTTCATGGGTGCTGCCGTAATTGGTCAGAACATAAACGCGCCGTCTGCGGCTGCTTTTAATCGCGGTCAGCTCCAGAAAACGCTGGAAGTACCCTGTCAAATCCTCGTTTGGATTGTCCCACGCAAAATGCACCGCCTTGGTACGTACCCGGTTCAGCAGCGCCACATTGTCCGGCGTAATCAGGCGGATGTCTAATCCCTGGGAGAAATCCACCCATGCACGGCTTTCGGCAAGCTGCAAAATCAATGCTTCATGGTCAGGACAGGCAAGCAGGTTTGCATCCAGCAGTTTGATTTCCTTCTGTCCATCCCAAAATTCGGACAGGTCGGCAACCTTGCGGCTTCGCCGTCCCTCCTTGCCGCTGACAATGCAAAATCCGCAATTTCGCGGACAGCCACGGGTCAAGAAACCATAGGCGGTACCGGAAAACTGCGGATATAAAGAATAGTCTGGACGGGTATGTTCTATTTCGTCTGGAAGATTAGGACCTGGTCCATATCCTGTGCCGCCGCGGATCACCTTGTCGGCATTAGTGACGGTGATTGTGTCCTTGGAGTAGGTATCGGTGAAAACCCGACTCTTATAAACAAGGTCGTAATGGCTTTGAGGATCCCACCACCCCACCTGATCGCCCCGCGCCTTATGATATGCGGAAAGTTTCATCAAGCACAGGTTAGGAAAGTTGTGGGAATCCACATCTACCAGGCCAATTTTAATGGTCATATTATTCGCCATACAGCCCGGCGTTATCATTAGTTGCCCAAACACGAATCATGTCCTCGGTAAGGTCGAGAACGCCATCGCCTTTACCGTGTAAATACCCTTTGCGGACTAATTTTGCGATAAGAGGTTTCCAGCAGTCGGGCAAGTCCTCATAATATTTGTACCTCACTTCGTTTTCCTCCTTTGTCTGCATCGCATCTTTTATGCGCGGCAATAGATTTTTCAAGAAAGCATCTCTAGTATTCCCGCCAAAGAAAGCCGTCCCTGGACAGGTCTTTGCACTCTTTGCTGGATGATAATCGCCCAGCGCCTGTCCTTTTGCTGTCCACCAAGCGTGGTAAGTAACCGCCGTTTCCGGCTTCAATCCAAACACCTTGCACAGCACGGCAGTCAAGGTAATAATGGCATCCGCCTGTTCGGCAGTCATTTTATCCTGTCTGGCATCGAAATTGCCGAAATTCTCAATGCAAATCGCACCTTTATTTGCACCAACAATCCCGGCGGGGTTTTGTTCAAGGCTTCTGCCAGTCACAATTAAGCCATCTGGGAACACAGTGAAATGCTGTGCGATATCGCTGAACCCGCGTGCCAAATGGCTTTCGCGCATAGAAGCCTGTCTGGTAAAATGGTTTTTCCCATCAAAGTGTTTATACTCCGGTGACCAGGTATGGTGCAACTGCACGAGTTTTATTTCGCGTCCCGGCTGGTTTGCATCCAAATAGGTTTGGATTTCATCCGACCGGAGCATCAAAAAGCCGTTATTTTCTATCATCAGCTCTCAATCCTTTCGTATGTCTGCTCGAAAATATCAGGTTTGCAGGGATAAAATTCACCCTGTACGCCTTTGATAATGTAATCAAATTCGCTGGCAATCATATTGCCTTCTAATGTTGAAATTCTGCAAGTACATTCCCCTTTAGAGCATTTTTCAATAGTTAGACAATCTGCCGCCGCATCTGTAAATGAAACAATTTCTTCCCAATTGTCACGCCTAAACTGCACAGCTTCAATTTCAACAGGTTTCTTTCGATATTTCATTTTTCCTCCAATTTAATCCCATGTACCGCAGTTTGCAGCAGGAATCCAAGCAGCATCCAAACTTTATCCTTGATATGCTTCATGCAAATTTGTGCGCCCAATGTTTCGTCATAATTCTCCGCGCTGACGCAAGAAGAACTTTCCACAATTTCAAATCCATTTGCCAGCACAGCACGTACAACGGTTGTTTTTTCGCCCATGGTCACTACCTGTGTTTCACGGATGAACGCATCCACCATCTGCTGGCTAATGCTCGGCTTGTCCGTTTTCAAGTTGCTGTTTGGCGCGACTTTCATATAAGCCGCTTCGAATACATCTTTGTAAAACCAGCGTTCATAACCATCCGGATATACGACTTTATAGCCATCCTCGCCAGTTCCTTGCTTGAATGGTTCTGCCTGTACAAGTTTTGTTCCCATGTGATATGCCATTTTATTCATCCTCCTTATGATTCCCAAGCTGTTTTGCCACCTGATGCACGCCAGTTGCAGCCAGCCCAGACACGATGCCAACCG
>CAJUDU010000164.1 GCA_910584935.1 uncultured Butyricicoccus sp.
GGCGTATAATCGCTTGCGCAGCATGGTCTGCGAAAAACTTTTTGGGGCGTGTATGAAGCCCCTCAAGGCTTGCAAGCCGGGTGCGGCATTGGCGAAGGGTTAAACCCGTCACTGCGGCAACATCCGCGTATGTAACAAATTCGCAACCACTTTGTTCTTGCAGCCGTTTTGCCAGTGTCCGGTGGTCAATTTTCTGCCTGTACATTTTCCGCACCTCTTTCAACTTTAAACAGCCAGAAGGATTCATCTTCTGTGCATATGCCAAAATGTTTTGCTGTTCGCGTGAAGCAAAGCTTCAAGCCGCAAAATTGCTGCATTGCGGCTTGATATACGTCCCATTGGGCAAGACACAAATCTAACTGCCGCTGCGTTTTCAAGCGTTCATCAGAATCCATAGAATAGTCCCAAAGTCCTGCAACCACAGAATCCAAATGCACAACACATTTTTTCAGCGATTTCCCGAAATCCGTTTTCAAAAACTTTTCTTTGTTAAATATCAGTTTTTCCATTTGCGCGTTGGCTTCCGCTTCCGGCTGCTGGGCATCAATGTGTCCAGGGCAAAGCCCTAAACCGCCTTTGCTTTTCGGCAGGTGACGGAACGCATCACGATGGATGCAGCCCTGACGGGCGCAATCCCTGCAATCATAATTGTTATTCATTGGTACCCTCCGTTGTTCCAGCCAAAGTTATTATTTCTTCGGCGTTTTCTGTTATTGACTTATCCAAAATGGTTGTGCGGTTAGCATAGAACCGTTCTTCGTGATGGCTTTCTATCTTACGGATAACACCAAGCAGCCGTTCCAGACTGCGAAGGGCTTTCTTTTCGTCTTCTGCCCATTTTGCAATCTGGTAAGTAAATTCCCATGTATCTTTTGCCTGCCTGCGCCGCCGCCGGACTTCCCGCAATAGTGCGGCAAGCTGGACATCCTCGGTATATGTGCCATCGTGCAGTTCCAATTGATGCAAGATATCCTGGGTTTCATCGCTGGTGAGTTGCTCTTCAGCAGCAGCCATGCGATACTGTTCCGCGGCTTCCCGCAGAAATGTCAGGAAACCTGCTATTATTTCACTGTACAATTTTTCACGTCCCCTCTTTTTCAAATAAAGCCTCTAATCAGTGCCGCAATTGCAAGCAATAATAATGCCCATGCAATCAGCTCATTTAACATAGGATGGTTTTCTTTTAGCCATTTCCAGAACAAGTTATTTCACTGTCCTTTCGTACTGTCCAATTGGGGAAAGTAAACAGTTATTTCAAGGCATTCATTAGCAGTTTCCCACTTCTCAATGAGAATTTCAATGTTGCCGGTGATTCCATCAATATTATCAATGATCTTATTGATACACTTATCTACACGAACGAACCACAAGAAAAAAGCAATCACGCATCCCAGCAATAACTTATTAAAGATACCCAAAATAAAAACCTTGCGTTCCAGTCGCCGCAGACGTTCATTTTCTGTGACGATATTATTTTTTTCTTCCATAAAAGAATTTCCTTTCATGCTGCCCAAATGGGCGGGCTTTGAATGTCCTGTTTACGCACAGTTTATTCGTCAGAATCCTTAAAACTTCTGGCTATTTGACAGCCAATGCCGGTCTTTTTCCGTAGAACCCTATTAACTTCCATCCAATAAGGTTCATGCGGTATTGCACATTTGGGCAGCCATGGACAGCTTCCGCAGGTTTCATTCCCTGTGACTGGTTTGTGGCTGCACCTGCTTTCGTATGCAGCCACAAAAAACCGCGCAACGCATTCCCAAAACCGATCTTCGTCAATTTCCTCAGCATCCACTTTGGGTGCTTTGGGTTGCAGTTTCTCCATGTCGGAAGCCAGTGCATCTGTCAATGTTTTGGCTTCTTTCAATTTTTCAACCAACTGCGCAGCACTTTGCTGCGCTGCTTCCATCCCTTCAAGTTCCACGGGGATAGTGATAGTAGTTTTATCCATATTGTTTTTCCTCCGGTGCAGTCGTCGAGGTAGAGTTTGCCAACAATCTTCCATCAAAAGACCAATATTGGCGCACTTCCTTAACAGGGTCTTCAAATGTTCCCCTTCCAATAATTGATGATGTTTCGATTACTTGAATTACCTTTGCACTGTCCGTCCCTCTGGGGCGGACAGTGTTGTTTTTTTCCTCCATAGAAAAACCTCCTTTACTGCGCAGGGGCGGCATCGGGTTGATTCCGTGCCTGTTCGGCAAGGCTTGCACCCAATAGCATCGCTTCCATCATCATAATAAATGTTTCTTGTTTACCTTCAGGAAACCGAGAAATTGCGCAAGATAAAGCATCTGCATTTCTTAGCTGTTCAGCAGTCAACTGATTCATACAATCACCTCCTTTTATTCACAGAATGTGGTCTATGCGATTATTATAAACTGCTGTGCGGTATATGTCAATATATTTTGTTGCCTTTGCGATTTTTTGTTGACAACGCGGTTTTTTAATGGTATCA
>CAJUDU010000165.1 GCA_910584935.1 uncultured Butyricicoccus sp.
GCTTTCATGAGTTCAAACAGTTCCAGGGAATATTCCGTTAACGTTGTCATCATCCAGCTGCCGCCAATCACCAAAAACAACACCACAACAATCAGTTTGAGCACAAACGAAATGGTTTGTTCATGGATTTGGGTTACAGCCTGCAAAATTGCGGTGACAACGCCAACCAGCATACTTAACAGCAGTATCGGGGCACCCAAACGGATTGCCACGCCGATGCCATCACGGAACACATCGGTTACCTGATTGATATTCATGTGTATTCTCCTTTGTGTTCATACCATACTTTGCTAACGAAAGCCCTGCACCAAGGTGGAAAAAACAAGTTCCCAACCGTTAAGTGTAATAAACAGGAGCAGTTTGAACGGGGTAGAAATCATGGAAGGCGGCAACATAATCATGCCCATCGACATCAGCGTGGAAGACACAACAATATCAATCAGCAGGAATGGGATATACAAATAAAACCCAATCTGGAATGCTCTTTTGAGCTCACTGGTCATAAAGGCTGGCGTGACAATATGCATTGCCAAGTTTGTCATTTCTGCTTCCGTTTCGGGCAAATCAATCTGCGCCAAATCACAATACAGCTCCAAAGAAGACGTTTCTGTATTATGGAGCATAAAATTCTTGAGCGGCACTTCTGCCCGCGCAATAAATTCCTCCTGCGTAATTTCCTCATTGACATAAGGCGTATATGCATTCACTTGGATTTCCCCGATTACCGGCGACATCGTGAAAAGTGTTAAGAACAGTGCAATCCCTATCAGCACCATATTTGGGGGTGTCTGCTGCGTACCAAGTGCATTCCGCAGGAATGATAATGCAATGATATACCTCGTAAACGAAGTTGTCATCACAATAATCGACGGCAGCAAGGTAATGAGGGTGGTTAGGAAAATAAATTCCAGCGCCCGTATTCCTTCCCCATTTATGTTGATTAAACCATCCAAAGATTGCTCACGCTCATTTCTTTTTCGCCGCCATCCGGAGCAGTTGCCGGAAATCGACAGATGTTTCTGGCGTTTTACGCCATGGTTCTGCTTCCTCGGCTGTCAGTTCTGCCAAAACGGTGACACTGCCTTGGGCGGTGCCCAGCAACAGGAAACGTTCATGCAGCCGCAGCAACACAATTCGTTCCCCACGCCCGACCGGAATTTGACGGACAACACACAATTCTTCCAGATTCCGTGTGCCAGGGAGTTCCCGCACGGCAAGCAGTTTGGTTGCCCAATGGGCAAGGAACAAAATGCCAACCACAGCAGCCAACATCCCCAGCAGCGAAAGGACAGGCATTTTATGGGTTCCCTACAATCGATGTTACCGTTTTCAGGATACGGTCTGGCTTAAAGGGTTTTACAATAAAATCCTTTGCACCCGACTGGATCGCTTCAATAACCATCGCTTCCTGTCCCATTGCAGAGCACATCACAACATTTGCCGCATTATTTTTAGCGCGGATTGCCTTGAGTGCTTCCAAACCATCCATATTGGGCATGGTAATATCCATAATGACCAGATCCGGGCTGATTTCGTTATATTTTTCCACAGCATCAGCGCCGTCCACAGCTTCATACAAATCGGTATAACCGTTTTTGCTCAAAGTATCCTTGACAACCTTGCGCATAAAAGCCGCGTCGTCAACCAATAAAATTTTTGCCATTGTTCATCGTCCTCATTTCTAATGATTTTGGAGAAAAAATTTATTTTTGTGCTGCGGAAATATCCTCAAGATCGGGTTTATGCAGGATTTCCCCAATCCGGATGCCAAAGTTATCATCAATGACAACAACTTCGCCGCGGGCGATACATTTTCCATTTACGAACAAATCTACCTGGTCGCCAGCGAGTTTATCCAGCACAACCAGCGAACCTTTGGCGAAAGACAAGATATCCTGTACTTTGCGTTTTGCGCGCCCAATTTCCACGGTAATTTCCAGCGGGACACTCATAATGAGGTCAAGATTTTGTGCTTGCTCCTCACCAAGTGCTTCACCGGAAAGGTTCGGCATACTTGGTGCCTGCGTACTGATTACCTTTGGTTCAGGCGCCTGCGGCGGATAGTTCGGTGGGGGTGCCCAGCCATATGGCGGCATATAATAATAAGGATATTGCCCATCCGGCTGTCCCTGCATGGGTGGATATGGATACTGTGGCATTTGCATTGGCGGCTGTCCTGCTGGCATTGCCTGCGGCGGCATTTGTGCCGGTGGCTGCTGTACTGCTGCCGGTTGTGCCGGTGCGCTTTGCGCCGCGCCACCTGCCATCAGTTTTTCGATTTCCTCCTGCGAAAGTGTTCCACCGGAGGAACTTGCCGCGGGTGCGGCTGGTGCTGGCGCACTTTGCGCCGCGCCGCCTGCCATCAGCTTTTCGATTTCTTCCTGCGAAAGTGTCCCACCGGAGGAACCTGCCGGTTCTGGCGCTG
>CAJUDU010000166.1 GCA_910584935.1 uncultured Butyricicoccus sp.
TTCGATTTCACGATTCAGCCAATATAATTGCGATAGTTCTTTTTTGGTCAATGCTGATTCATCCTCTCAATCTGGCGTTTGACTTTTACGTCTATGGCTTTGTGCAATTCAGACAGATCGATGCACAGGAAATACTGCATCTGCTGAAGCATCACCATAACATCCGCCATTTCTTCCACGACATCTGCCCGGCTTCCTTCGTCGTTTGCCAGCTTGCTGAGTGCCACAATAAATTCACCGCATTCCTCAACTGTTTTGGTCAGTTGGTGATGGAAACCATAATGTTTAGCAATATATTTAATATTTTGATTCATAATAATCAGTCCTTTTTTGTCTATGCCTTATTTGTCTTCAGGTATCAGCAGCCAGGAAAGTGCGGATATATTTTGTCGTTTTGTGTCGTATGACCTCAAATATGTCGATTTTTGTATTATCATAAAACCATCTTTAGAAAAGGTGGTCTTTTTATGCAAAAACCAGAACTTTTGTTATATTCAATCCTTGGGCCGATACGTCCCGACATCCGTCCGCTTGCCTGTGCCATAGAAATAATAGAACAGCTCCTGTTTGTCCAACATCTTCCCATGGAGAACATAAAAGCAATGGCACATATTTATTCTCGAGTTGCAGAACGACTCCAGAAACAAACTGCCACTGTTGCAAAAGCAATTGAACGCTTAACCCCGCTTTGCTGGGATGCACTCGTCCTGAACAATTTGCTGCCCACTTATATTGGCGACCCATCCATGCAGATGCCGCCCCCACGGATGCTGGTCATTTATCTTGCCGTTTATGCGCATTTTGAACTCCCTTTTGCTGTGGCTGTAAAGAAATATCCGGATATATTGTTTCCGCTTGATGCAAGCGCTTGCGTTGCTGACGTTGATGTTATGAAAGCGATTCACCGTACGCAGGCTATGCCTATTGTCTCAGACGTGCCCATTTGCCCCGAATGTGGGGAAGAACTCAGTCAGGCGCAGGCTTATTGCCACAATTGTGGGCAGCGTCTTGACTGGTCACAGTATAAAGGCACTCAGGTTATTTGTGATAAGCCGCCTGTTTTGACCTGACTTCTGCGCAGGGAATAGATACATTCAAGGTTTCTTCAACAGTTCCGGATTGTCATAACTGTTTCCAATAACTTCATCGCAAGGGGAAATATCAATTGTATGGAAGGAAAGGCGCAGACCTGTCCACCCGCAAGGCAAGTGCCAATCAACCATAAACCGATCAATTTTGAATACAATAACGCCGATATACGTGCCCCAAACATTTTTATTTCGAACAATATCACCTTCAAAAATCTCTTTGCCGTTCTTGTCGTTTAGTCCGGTATATTGACCAACTGTATCAGGAATAACCTGACCGTATACCCCAATATGACCGTTAAACGGCGTAATGACGGTAATATTATTGGGTCTGATGTTCAAATTGCCGTATGACCATCCTCTGCCGCTTGTAAGTTTGCCGCGGAATAATATCTTACGATTCATGGTTGTCCTCCTTTGGTGCTTCCACAACTTCAATCCCCTGATTGCCAAAGCGTTTCCTGACGCGTTTTGTTGTCTTGCGTGTGCAATTATCTACACTGCATCCCCGTGGCTGTCCAGTGTATATGCAGTAATGGCAAGCCTTTAACTGCGTGCTTTGACTATGGTTTAAATATTGCCAATAAACGCAGCCATTGCATGGGTGTTTCATCTACATAACCGCCTCCTTGTTATTCTCAAGATTTTCTTTCAAGTGCCGCATACCGATCCCATAAATCGCAGCCGCATCTTCTGGCGCCAAGCGGTTAGGCATATCAAGACAAATGAATATGCCCCAACCTCTGGCTAATACACCCTGGCATTTATCCACCACACATTTGCCGTTGATATTCGCAATGCAATCTGTACTTCCACAAATCTTTTCATTATCTGTTTTCATTTCGTGTCCTCCTTGAAAAATTCTGCCGCCATGTTGTAATGCCGCACAGCCTGGTCGCGGGATAAGGCGGGAAGATCAATCGCGATTATCTCCCCGCGGCATTTGCCCGCCACGCATTCACCATCAAAATTTGCAATGCAGTTTGCGTGTTTACAAGTTTTCATCTTAATCTTGCTCCTTTCTCGGCTGAGAGCCGTTCTAACCGTTTCTAATGTGTCGCGGACAAAATCCTTGCAGACAGCACATAAACGCCTTGCGCAGCATCTGCGCCTGCCTGCACTACGCTTTCGCTTTAACATTACGGATTCTCGCTTTCAGCGCATCCATCAAAGCATTTTGTGTATCCGCTTTGCCTTCCAGTGCTGACATAACATCTTCATCCATGCCGCCAGACACAACCAGGTTATGTATGATAACTCTTTCCGTTTGCCCCTGCCTGTGCAGGCGTTTGTTTGCCTGCTGGTATAGCTCCAGGCTCCAGGTCAG
>CAJUDU010000167.1 GCA_910584935.1 uncultured Butyricicoccus sp.
CCCCCTTTTCCCCTATTATACCACACCTTCTTGACTTATGAAGGATTAAATCAGGGGCTCCTTAAGCATCAGCTTTACCATCTAGAATCAATCTGCCTTGCGCAGTTGTCATTACCTGCCTGTTTTATGGTGCAATTTCAGGTTCCGCACCTGCGACAACGGCTGCTGTTGGCGCAATGACCATCCCGCTGCTACCGCCCTTGGCTATGACCTGAGTTTCTGCGACGCACTGGTTGCCATTTCAGGCGGGCTTGGCGTCATTATCCCGCCATCCATTCCCTTTATCTTATATTCCATGAACTCTGGGCATCGGTTGGAGCACTCTTTATCGCAGGCATCCTGCCTGGTGTCCTCATTGGCATATGCCTGATGGCATATTCGGTTTACTATTGCAAAAAACACAGTGGGGATAAAAAGAAACTGCAAGAGAATATTGGCGAACTGCGCCAAAAAGGTTTCCTCCATGTGTTTATGGATTCGTTTTGGGCGCTGCTCAGTCCAGTGATTATCCTTGGTTCCATTTATGGCGGCATCTGCACCCCAACAAAAGCAGCAGTTCTTACGGTTGTTTATGCACTGATTGCCTGCCTGTTTATCCTTGGCGCGGCACAGGCATTCAGCCGCGTGCTGACCTTGACCCAAGCGCCGCAAAAACTGGCAGAAGCCATGGGTTCGGCGATCACTTCCAAGATTGCACTGATCGTGCTTATCAATGTATTCCTGCTGTTTGTCGGCATGGTGATGGATACCAGCCCGGCAATTTTGCTCCTGACCCCAATCCTGGTGCCTATTGTCAAAGCGATTGGCATAGACCTGGTAATTTTGGCGTTATCATGATTGTAAACCTTGCAATCGGCTTTGTTACCCCGCTAATTGGCAATAACCTTTACGTTGCCTCCACGCTGACAAAACTGCCAGTTGCAGCGATTGCAAAAAAAACCATGCCGTTTATGGCAGCGTTCTTTATTGCGCTGATGATTATCACCTTTGTGCCGCAGGTTTCCCTGCTGCTCGTGCCGTAAAAGGAGGAGAATATGCTTCGTAAACTGTTTGCGCTCGGTATGGCAGGTGCCATGCTACTGCTATCCGCTGCCTGCCAGCCGCTTGATGCGGTAGCCAGCTCGGACAGCTTGGTTCGGATAAAGGGCTGATCCAAAGCTGCATTTCAGGTGATGTCGAATTTGTGGTGTAAAACCATTCTGCACAGGTCAACGATATCACAGGGGCAAAAGTGCTGGATATGCCTTATTTGTTCCCAACGATTGATATTGCCCGCGCAACGCTGGATGACCCGGAGTTCTGCAAAACCTATGACGCGCTGTATCCTGAAATCGGGCTGAAACTGCTGATGATTTCCGATATAGGCTATCGCCAAACCTCCTCAAGCCGCAAACTGCAAACCCTTGAGGATTTCAAAGGCTTGGATATCCGCACGATGGAAAACCCCTATTCATATTGCGCTGTGGAAAGCGCTTGGCGCGAACCCAACGCCAATGAATCGCGGCGAAGTGTTCCTTGCCTTGCAGCAAAATCTGCTGATGGCACAGGAAGACCCTTATATATAAATTTCTTGCTGAAAAATTACCAAGAAGTGTAATATTAGGCGGTTGCAACAAACCATCTGTTTCATGATATTACGTTGATTACCAATGACCGTTTCTACCGTGAATTGCCAGAGGAATACCGTGGCTGGATTGAAGAAAGCTGTGAAGAACTGCTGCCATTCTCACGTGAAAAATCCGATGTGATCAACAGCGAAGATGATTTGGCAGCGGCTGGCATGGAAGTTGTCCGTCTGTCTGATGAAGTATTCAATCAGATTTCCGCCATCGAAGAAGAAAAAGTATGGCCCATGATTCGCGCAGAGGTCGGCGATGAACTGACTGATGCATTGCTTGCCGCAGTTGACTGCGCCAAAGCAAAGTATGGTTATGAAGGCTAAACCTGTCTAAGACGCCAAAGCTGCCACTGTGGCTTATAAAAACAAAGAAGACCCATCTGGCTGGACAGTGGTAAACTGTTCACGGAACGCCTGCGGGTGCAGCCCGATGTGCCGGGTGAACAGCCGGGTAAAATGATAAGGGTTTTCATAGCCGACAGCAGCAATGGCGCTGACCGAACGGTTTGTCCGGATCAGCTGCCATTGTGCGTCGGACATAATGATCTGCTGCATCTTGGGTATAAGTATCCATAATGCGTTCCAGCATCAAACGGATGGATTCGCCAGCCTGTCCCGCTGCGTAATATGGATATGCACCCGGCGAAATCATATAACCTTCTAGGCCTTGTTTGAAAAATAAATATTGCACAAATGATAAACAAGTGTAAAATAGAGAT
>CAJUDU010000168.1 GCA_910584935.1 uncultured Butyricicoccus sp.
TGCTGGCATCTGCAACTTTGACCGCTTAGCTTAATTTCGCAAGAGGTCTAATATAACGCGGCATATCTGCATCTTCCAATATCATTTATGTCAGCACAAAATGTTCTATTGCGATCCAGTGTTTGATTCTTATCAGTGAATATGAAAAAACACAGAAGATTACCAGTAAGCTGCTTTTGCTTTCTACTCTTTTTTCAAATAATGAGATTACAAATTTAACACATATATTTTTCGCCATATCAACGCACATTTCAAGTATGAAAAACGCTTCGAATATGTGTTTTTGCTTTTTGAGATGATCGTATTGAGGATGGAAAGATAGATATTAGAGAGAAAATGAGTATATTTAGTACTGAAAGCGGTGATGTATTATGAATGAGAATCATTTGATTTCGTTTCAAATTTTCCATAAAGATGAACAGTTATTTGAGTTCCAACCATCCTTGATCTTATTTTTTGGGCTGCATGGGACAACGCAAATTCTTTGCGGCAGCGAAGAATGGCAGTTGGAACCAGCTGGATTGCTGTCACTAAACCCGTTTGAATTATTCCAGGTTCGCCGCACAGAGAATGCAACAGCCCTTGCGCTGCATATTCCGCAGGAGTTGCTGCGGTTAGCAGGCTGGGAAGATGGCGCACAGTGCCGCTGCTATGCATATGGAAGGCAAATATCTTCTGCTAGTTTGGATGAGGTGCGTTATTTATATGCAGCGATTTTCCAGCATTTTTTTCAAAACCGTGAGCAGAATGCATCTCGAATTGCCAGTACTACAATCAAATTAGCTGGGCTGCTGCTGACACGGTTTTCGATTCCAGAACAGGCGGCAGACCAACGTGAGCAGCCTATGCAGCGTTTGAAACGAATCCTTAACACCATCCACACGCACTGGAATGAGGAACTTTCATTGGCTGAAATTGCGCAGCAGGAATTCCTTTCAGTTGGCTATTTATCACGGCTCTTTAAAAACAACCTACATACAACTTTTACACAGTATGTTATAACACTGCGCTTACGCCATGCGGCGCAAATGTTGGAAAAAAGCGGAGATTCCGTCACACAAATTGCTTATTCCTGTGGGTTTCACAGTGGCAGCGCGTTTATCGAATACTTCCGAAAACGGTATGGGCAGACGCCAGGGCAGTACCGTGCAGCACAACACAGTTTACAGCGGAAATCCGCCGTGGCGCAGCCGGATGACGATGTGAGCGGAAACCTTTCTGCATTACTTGCCTATGCGCGCCCAGAGGAGGAAGCACCTCAGCCTGTCTGTGAAACCTTACATATTACTGCTCACTGTGGGAACCCAGGGACGCCGCTGCGGGATACTTGGCGGCGGCTGTGCAATATCGGCTATGCACATGACGGTCTGCTTGCCGATGTACGGCAGCAGCTGGAACGTGCCCAGAGGGAGATTGGCTTTGAATACCTGCGCTTTCATGGCATTTTTGACGATGATATGAAAGTTTATATGGAATACCCCGACGGTACGCCGTATTATAACTTTACCTATGTTAACCTACTGTTTGATTATCTCCATGCGCTGGGGTTAAAGGTTTATTTGGAACTCAGCTTTCTGCCGCCGCAGCTTGCGCAGGAACAAAATCGTATCTTTGATCGCTGTACCGTTATTTCTGCCTGCGTGGATTTAGAAAAGTGGGCAGCGCTCATCCGTGCGCTGCTGCTGCATTTTGTGGAGCGCTATGGGCGGGATACCATACGGCAGTGGCGCTTTACGACAGTCAGCATGAACTATGCTTTTTTGGGCTGTATGGATATTGCGGATTATTTTGCGCTTTACCGTGCCTCTTACCATGCAGTGAAATCAATTGATACCGAGTTCCTTTTTGGCGGACCGGGTGCTTTCGCCAATCTCGTTTGGGAACCAAACGGCTACCGGAATTTCCTTACCTTTGCAAAGCAAAATGGATGTATGCCGGATTTTTTCGCGGTGTCTTGCTATCCCCACCGTGCGGCAGGACGCGATCCTGCTTTTATGGATTTTACTTCGAGCCAACAATCTGCACCAACCGTATTATCAAGTGATGAAAATTTCATGCGTACAGTGCGGGAGCAACTACAAAGCCTTTTTGAAGAATTTGGCGTGGGCAAACAGGAGCTGTGGTTTGAAGAATGTAACTCCACACTTTGGCAGCGCGATCTATCCGGCGATACCTGTTACAAAGCAGTTTGGCTGGCGAAAAACCTTTGTGAGGATTATGACTGCGCGGAGTCGTTTGGATACTGGCTGCTGACCGACCTGATGTTGTCAATATCAGTTGACATATTAAAGTCAAAAATCTGCAAGATCTAA
>CAJUDU010000169.1 GCA_910584935.1 uncultured Butyricicoccus sp.
CAGATAAGGATAGCTGGGCTGATGGCTGGGATTGTGCAATTACAGAAGCTATTCGGCTACTAGAAGCTGCGCCTGCTGTCAGAGATACGGAGAACCTGAAGATTGTTGAATTGCCCAGATTTCACGAACAAATCTGGGTGATGTTTCTGGTGATGTGTATGCTGCAAATCGCGGTTATCGCAACATTGTGGATGGAGTAAGGTGGGCAGATATGACACGAGAAGAACTAATGAAGCTGGCTGATAAGTATCAGTCAAAAGCGGATACCGATTTCTGGAAGTATCAAGAAACAGGGATAAGCCGGTATGGCAGCTCTTATCGACGTAATGGGGATATTGCCGAGGCTCTCATGATGGCAGCAAATGCAGCAGATGAACACCATGCGTACATTTTTATGAAGGTGCAAATGGCGGACTTTGCGCAGAAGGCGCAGAACGCATTACATGCAGCCGATACGGAACGGGAAGCCCTGACGCGGTCACTTGTCCATGACATTGTTTCTTATGGGTGGCTGATGAACTTCATTAAAAAAGATTAACAGCAAATCGGAGGAGGAGAACCAATGAACAACAACTATGAATGCAGGGATTGCGTCCGTCAGGGCTGCATCTATCGCAATGCGTTCCGGCGGCTGCCAGTAATTGAAGACAGTTCAGGGCTTTGCCTTGGGCACATTGATGCACAGCAGCCAGAACTGGAAGCCAATGCACGGATAGAAAAGCTGATATTCAACAAAGAAAAATTCTTGGGAACGGATTTTGGCAAGGCGCTGAAAAAATGTGTCACTGATTTTGATGCAGCATTGACTGCCTGCGGCAAGTATTATGTCGGTTCAGATGAATATCGTCTGGAACAAAAGAATGCAGACGTATTGTTTGCCCAGTGGCAGGTTTATCAAGCTGCGATGCAGCAGTTTTACGGGTTATGGCTTTATTTCACACGGACGGACAAATATTTCGGCGTTTGCACAGAAGATGAAACCTTCTGGCTGTTCCGAACTGAAAGGGTGATTACATGAACAAAACATCACAAGTGCCAACACGGGAAGAAATCATGCAGTATAATAGCGTTCCTATAGAAGTGGCAGCGAAATACATTGGCATATCCGATAAGCGGCTGCGTTTTGCTATGCAGGATGAGCGGGTGCCGTTTGGATTTGTATCAATCAATTATGATGCGAAAACATATAGCGGTAACGCCTATACATATAACATCAGTCCAGGGTTGCTGGTGGCGTATAAGGAAGGTACATTACCCACATCTAGCATGGCGGGGGCGTTAAATATCCTGATTGATGCCATCAGAGATTTGGTCAAAGATGGCAAAACAATTCCGTTTTTTGAGAAACAGGAGGTGTAAACTATGCCTAAAAAATACCGTCACATTTTAGCGGCTGTCACGGTCATCGGTATGGTTGCCGCGGTTTGGTTCTGGTTTTTCACTCGCAGCGTAACAATGTTTGCTTGTGTATTGGAGCTGCTGGCAGGCGCAGGAATTGCCGCCGCAAGCCTGCTTTGGCGGGCGTACATCAACTATGAAACCTGGAGGTGTGGCAGGAAATGAGCGCAATATTCAAACCCGAACCGCTGACATGGGAAGACGTAGACGGCGGGCTGGGAGAAGTCGAATTAGAAGCGATCAGGGCGTTCGTAAATGACTTTTGTTACCCCGACGAAACCGCGAACTATCCTGACGATGAACAGTTGCCAAACGACCTTGTATTTTTCGCGGAAAAATGGGAGCTGTTGGACTGCTGGCCCTCTTACGGAAGGAAGTCGGACGCATTCAAAATAATGGCGGTTCTTTCCCTGATCTGCGGGACCTTTTATGACAGCATGGTGCGGGACAGAATCATAGACAAGTTGACAAGAGCGGCGACAAAGCCAGATTTGGTCGAAATAATGACCCATGTTGCAAGCGTTTATTGCCTATACATTACCTTGAAAGCGCGGATTGAAATCGCGGAAATGAAAAGGAGGTATGACACTTGAACAAATATGTGCTACTGCAAGCGCCAAAAGCCGAAGGTGATTACACTGCCCCGATTGAAATCATCGACAATGCAGGCGCCATTGGCAAAGGTCGGGTGGAAGATCGGATTCAGGCAGGCTACATACACATTGGTTGGATCGAAAGTGATTTACGTGTGCCAGAGCTGAAAGCAGGACTGGAATACTACTGGCGGCAGCAGGTCGAAGAAGCCTATAAGCTGTTCCAGCATATCGCGGGTGACGTCCATAGCTATCTTATGAAATAAAAAATGCCGCTTTCAAAGCGGCAAAGAAAATAATAA
>CAJUDU010000170.1 GCA_910584935.1 uncultured Butyricicoccus sp.
TATTCTCATACTCCCATTATATCATTGTTCTACAGTTATGTGAACACGCCCTATGTCAAGCCCATATATTAAATAGCCGTCCGTTTGTTATGTTTGTTCGTTGGAATACTGGTCATGCACATTTTATTGTTTGTGATGGCTATAGTACATCTGCTAAGACCATTCATGTGATTGACCCTTGGTATGGCTGTGGTGCAACATATGTTTCATATGCCGATGCTATCAGTAGCTGTAAATTTCAAACAGGCACTGGTCGATGGACGCATACAGTTGAGCTAATTTGATAAGGAGAAGTTTATTATGAAATTAAAAATGTTTCTTTTTATTTGTATTTTCTCTGCATTCGCATTTGTTTCCGCACAAGCTATTAATTTCGAGAGTTTGGTTTCTTCAGAAGATGCGAATGAAATTTGTCTTTTAGAAGACGATTTACTGAAGCAGGTAAACGATATTATTGCACAAGACCCCTCACTATCAGAGCCTATAACCTCTGCTGATATTGATTGGAATTCTGCATATAAAATCTATGTTGACAGCACTGTATTCCAATCAAATACAACATCAACTGAAGAAATCCTTGATTTGCTTGCGTCTCAAGACTCATATATCTGGCAAATTCCAATCCAAAGTGGTTCACATACTTTAATTGCTGATTTTAGCAAAAGACTTGCGCCAGATGCCGATGCACTATCGCTTTTATCTGAAGAAGAACAAGCTGATTTTTTGACCAGTGTAGGTCATTGGGTAATTACAGCAGTTTCTATTTATGATAGTAAAGTTAGTATGCCTGGCTGGCGTATCAAATTAGAAGAATCTATTACTACAAATCAATTGGATGCATCCGACCAAATGGGTATCCTAATTGGTGGCGAATCCGGAATCCATTCCGTTATAGGACTTATTGCAAATGAACAGGATGTTACACATATCATCCCACTCCAAAATAACATTAATATAGGCACCACCAACACATATTCTGCAATAACCTCTAACCTTTCATTTGAAAAGGGGATTGCTTATTCTTTTTCAGAAAACGCGTCAATTTTATCGCAAATCGAACCTGATTCATCATCAGGAGGCACCGGAACGGCTATTCACTTGAAAAAAGATACCTCATCTTCACTCCCTCCTATTATCTATTGCCTAACCGGATGTGGCATAGTCGGTCTTATTGTACTTTATCTACGAAAGAAGCATACAAATTCTTGATTTTATCATGTAAGAGCTGTTGCCTAATTTTCAAGCAGCAGTTCTTGTTTTTATAAATATTTTCTGTGCGAATATATGTATAATTCATATATTACCGAAGTGTCACTTGTTTTGTAATTATGATTCAGTGCTGCTGTAATATCTGTGATACTGCGTTCGTTGCAAATTTCACATTCCTTTACAGTGTATCCAGCTCCTGTGCAGGTTGCTTTCACAGAATGTATCTCCCATTTGTGTTTATCTTTTGGCGTGTTAGTGGTTTTTACCTCTCCACAGCGGGAACAAATTTCAATTTCTTTGCCATCCGTTTCGCAAGTTGCTTCCCGCACTTGTACACGCTGCCAGGCATGGTCAAGGGCGTTCACATAGTTGCGTTTTTCGATTTTTCCGCAATCTTTGCAGATAGATGTTCTGCATCTTCATAAAGCAATCCAGCTTTCACAAAAGCCTGAATAACCTGCGATGAAATCCCACGTTTCCGAAGATAAGCAAATACCCTTCGGCATTCTGTGTTTTTCTCCGGCAGTTGAAATGTTGTTTTTTCTTTGATAGCAGATTTCCTTTGCGCTGGACTGATTTTCACAGGCGGTTCTCTTGCTCGATGAATCCCTTGAAAAGTAAGCAGATAATTTACAGCTTCCGAGAAACGCATCCCATGAAAATGCTGCAAAAATGTGATTGCATCGCCGCCAATCTGCTGTGAATATCTGCGCCAAGTCCGGCGATTTTTAATGCGTAAGCTATCCATTTCTTTTGTGGAATGATAACTGCCAACTTTTGTGACATGATATCCCAGTCTAGTTAACAACTTCGGCAAATCCGTTTCCCGCGCAATTTGTATTTCTGCATCCGTAAAATATTTATATTTTTCCTGTTTCATATTCTTTTCACCTTTTTTCTGAACAGAAAAAGCCGCAAGCACTATTTTACTTTGATAGTACCTGCGGCTTGTGGTTGCTAATATTTAATTGTATTCTGATTGATTTTCCTCCGGCTGTTCCAGCGCATTTTCGATCAGCCCAAGGATAAATTCCCGCTGACTGATTTTC
>CAJUDU010000171.1 GCA_910584935.1 uncultured Butyricicoccus sp.
CGGGCGGATTCGGGACTTTCACCCGTTAGAACGTGCGCTCGCCGGGCGCACCTAAGAAAATGCACTGAAATTAGAATATTTCAGTGCGTTTAGTTTGGTGCAGATGGAGGGACTTGAACCCTCACGTCCTTGCGAACACTAGCACCTGAAGCTAGTTTGGTATCAATAGGCGATTCCTGAAATTTATATTTTTAACGCTTAAAAATGCGAAAACACCACAACTTCAAACAAAATCACGAACTTTATCTCGGTATTCAAAATGCACTTCATTATGAAATCTTACGCAATTAAATTGATTTTGTCGTAAAAATGTCGTAAATTATACGACACCTTTTTCGCGCAGTTTATTTCTTAAAACCTCGGTTTCATTAGCAACATAGACTTCTGTGGTCACATGAATATCACGATGCCCCAGCATCTTCTGTATAGTGTAAATATCTATCCCTTTTCGGCGCAGCGCGGTGCCGCAGGTCTTTCGAAGATCGTGTGGGCGTGCAGGCGGCAGTCCCGTTTCCTTTGTCATAGCAGCCATATGACGCTTGAATTTTTGTGACCAACTATTTGGGTTATGTGGTTCTCCAAACCGATTCGGGAAGATATACAAGCTGTCATTATGCTGGTTTTCAATAATTGCTGCCGCTTCTGCTGATAGTGGGATAATTCGATATGACCCCCATTTAGGCGGTTGCTTAGATATGCGGTTTTCGTCAACAGCAATGGATCTGTTGATTGAAAGGGTTCGGTTTTCCTTGTCGTAATCCGCCCACATCAATCCGCACAACTCCCCACGCCTTATTCCTGTTTCCAGCATCAGAACAATATCGGGCATTCGATGGCGCATATACTGTTTAACTTTTACAATCTGTTCATCAGTATAGATTGTGTTGGCTTTAGGTTGTGCATCACTTGTGAATTTTATATGTGCTACAGGATTCTTGTAGCACAAATCGTTTTCAATCGCTGCCGCGAATATAGCGGATAAGATGGAGTGCATATGCTTGAGTCTATCCGTGGAACATTCTTTTTTAGCCGCAAAATATTCTGTGATACCAATCGGCAAAATAGCAGGCAGGGGCGTTTCTCCGAAAAATGGAATAAGGTGCTTTTCTACGATATTTTCATATGTCAGCTTGTATGTATTAGCCGTTACAAAAGGACGTTTATACGTTTCCAACCAACGACGTGCCCATGTTGCAAAAGTCGCAGATGCAGGCGTATAAGACGGGTTTTCGAGTTCCTGTTTGTAGGCTTCCGCTTTTCGTTTTGCATCCAGCTTGCTCTTCGATGAATAAAACGACTTGCGGATTGGATGCCCTAAAACATCTCTTCCGATGGTTGCCTTGTACTCATATAATCCATCGGCACGACTTTTCTTTTTTGGCATAAAAATACCCCTTTCTTTTCGCATTTGGGTGTGGTAAAATAGGGGTACTGGAAAGAGCTCAATTTTTCTAGTACCCCATATGAATCCCGTTTGGTGTTGGCGCACTGAGCGGGATTTTTTATTTTGCTTATTTGTTGGCTTAAAGTTTGCAAATTGTGATATCTGTTTGTTTATTTTACACGCCGGAAAACGTCTTCCAGTGAAATCAGTAGGTCGTCGTAAAGGCTGCACTTGAACTCTGTAACCAGCGCGGCGCGTTCTTCCTCTGTCATTTTGGCAAGTTCGTAATCTGGGTGAATCACGTAAACATCATGCAAGATAAATTGTCCGTCTTTAAGAAGATATTGTTCCAAAAGTTTATCGTTAGGACTTACTATCCAGTATTCTTTCACGCCAGCCGCTGCATAGGCTTCTTTCTTATACCCTTTGTCATTCTTCGCCGTGCTGGGGGATAACACTTCCACAACAAGGTCGGGTGCGCCATGGACGCCATTATGCTTGATTTTGTCAGGGTCACAAACAATCATTACATCAGGGATGAAGTGGTCTTTTTCGGACAAATATAAGTCCATGCCATCTGCAATTGGCACACACTTTTTTTTACGAAGATAATGCGCAAACAGATAATAAATATTACCCGCAACGGAAATATGGTTCCATGCTGGACGCGGCGACATCGCTACAATCTTTCCGTCAATCAGTTCTTCCCGCTGAAATTCGTCCTGGTATGCCAGATTTGTATTCATGGAATCAGTCCTTTCTTTTTTGCCCTAACCTTTTAGCATAGCTGGAATTTAATATAAATTACAGACTT
>CAJUDU010000172.1 GCA_910584935.1 uncultured Butyricicoccus sp.
CAGCCATCATGGTGAACGCCATTGCGAACGCCATAACCAGCGCGAGAACCTTTTTCAGATTCTTCATAGGTTTTTTTCCTCCTTTTTATTTTCGGGGTGGAAGCCCCTTGTTCGAGATTTAGTTTACCACGCCCCCCGCAGACTGTCAACGGAACCGGGGCTTTTGTAATATTACATCGTGTTACCGATTTGTTACGTCATAAAACGACACTTATTCGGCTATATGCAAACATTTGTTTTGTTATTTTCCCAATCTTTTCTCAATCCCGTATATTATTAATAGGTATGTATATTCATTTTCCTATGAATCTTGCGGGGGTGGGCTGCGGTTTAAGTGAAGGTTTTCAGGGCATACTACTTCCGGGTTCCCATGAATGGGGTTTCTTCCCTGCCCACCCATACCAGTCTGATCTTTAATATGTAGGAGGAATTTTGTTATGAACCGGATTGCCCAGTGCATTTCTGATATCGGCGTTGTCCCAGTGATTAAACTGAATGCCCCTGCCCGTAATGCCGCGCCGCTTGCCAAAGCGCTGACCGCCGGCGGTGTGCCAATTGCGGAAGTGACATTCCGTACAGACGGCGCGAACCTCGCCATACAAATCATGAAAGAAACCTGTCCAGATATGATTGTTGGTGCTGGCACAGTGCTTACGCCTGCACAAATTGACCTGGCACTTGCCGCCGGGGCACAGTTTATTGTAACGCCCGGATTTGATACAGAACTGGTTCATTACTGTCAAACAAAAAATATCCCAATTTTCCCAGGATGCACCACACCGACCGACTATCACGCCGCATTGAAATGCGGGTTAGAGGTACTCAAGTTTTTCCCAGCAGAACAATCGGGCGGACTTGCCAAAATCCAAGCTATGCACGCACCTTTCCCAATGATAAAAGTGATGCCAACTGGCGGTATTTCGCTGGATAATCTTAAAAAATACCTTTGCAGCCCGGCGGTTGCAGCATGTGGTGGTTCTTATATGGTTACATCTGATTTGATTGACCATCAAGCTTGGGATAAAATCACCGATTTATGTAAACAATCAGTAAAAATCGTAAAGGAGGCGCGTGCAAATGGCTAAAGTCATCACATTTGGTGAAATCATGCTCCGGCTTGCGCCGGAGGGATATTATCGTTTTTTCCAAAACGACCGAATGCAGGCAACCTTTGGCGGCGGCGAAGCAAATGTCGCTGTTTCGTTGGCGCATTATGGGGTAGATACGGCATTTGTCACCAAACTGCCTGTCCATGCCATTGGACAAGCGGCAGTGGATTCCCTGCGCCGGTATGGGGTTGATACAACAACAATTTTACGCGGCGGCGACCGTATCGGCATATATTTCCTGGAAAAGGGCGCATCCCAACGCGGTTCCGTGTGCATTTATGACCGTGCAAATTCCGCATTTCAGCAGTCACAGCCCTGCGAATTTGATTGGGACAGTATTTTTGCGGGCGCGGATTGGTTTCATTTCACAGGCATTACACCTGCCCTTGGCGAAAACCTTGTATATACCTGCCTTGATGCGTGCAAAGCTGCAAAAGAACGCAATATCACAATATCCTGTGATTTGAATTACCGCGGCAGACTTTGGGCACGCAATAAAGCACGTGCCGCTATGTCCGAACTGTGTAAATATGTTGACGTCTGCATTTCCAATGAAGAAGACGCGAAAGACGTATTCGGCATTGAAGCCGAAAATACTGACATTTACAGTGGTAAGCTCAATAAAGAAGGCTATTGTTCAGTTGCACGGCAGCTGATGGAACAATTCGGTTTCCAAAAGGTTGCCATTACGTTGCGCACCTCAATTTCTGCCAGTGATAATGACTGGGCTGCCCTTTTATATGATGGGGAAAACTTCTGCTTCTCCAAAGAATATCATCTGCACATTGTTGACCGTGTTGGCGGTGGGGATTCCTTTGGCGGCGGCTTAATTTATGCCCTGCGTGCGGGCATGAGCACGCAAGCTGCGGTTGATTTTGCCGTGGCGGCATCTGCTCTGAAACATTCTATCGAGGGCGATTATAACTTATGCACCACTGACGAAGTGCTAAAACTGGCCGATGGCGATGCCTCCGGGCGCGTGCAGCGCTAACCATCTCAACACATTTCATCAAATAAATCGGGTAGGAGGCAGGCGATTAGTTCACCTGCCGACCTCCCACACCACCGTG
>CAJUDU010000173.1 GCA_910584935.1 uncultured Butyricicoccus sp.
TTATTATTTTCTTTGCCGCTTTGAAAGCGGCATTTTTTATTTCATAAGATAGCTACCCGCGTCATCCGCAATATGCTGAAACAGCTTGTGCGCTTCCTCCACCTGCTGCCGCCAATAGTATTCCAGTCCAGCTTTCAGCTCCGGCACACGCAAATCACTTTCGATCCAGCCGATATGGATATAACCTGCCTGCATTCGTTCTTCCATCCGACCTTTACCAATGGTACTTGCATTGTCGATGATTTCAATCGGGGCAGTGTAATCACCTTCGGTTTTCGGGGCTTGCAGAAGTACATATCTGTTCAAAGGTCGTACCTCCTTTTCATTTCCGCGATTTCAATCCGCGCTTTCAAGGTAATGTATAGGCAATAAGCGCTTGCAACATGGGTCATTATTTCGACCAAATCTGGCTTTGTCGCCGCTTTTGTCAACTTGTCTATGATCCTGTCCCGCACCATGCTGTCATAAAAGGTCCCGCCGATCAGGGAAAGAACCGCCGTTATTTTGAATGCGTCCGACTTCCTCCTGTAAGAGGGCCAACAGTCCAGCCGCTCCCATTCCTCCGCGAAAAACACAAGGTCGTTCGGCAACTGTTCATCGTCAGGATAGTTCACAGGTTCATCGGGGTAACAAAAATCATTTATGAACGTCCTGATCGTTTCTAATTCGGCTTCCCCCAGTCCGCCGTCTATATCTTCCCATGTCAGCGGTTCGGGTTTGAATATTGCGCTCATTTCCTGCCGCACCTCCAAGTTTCATAGTTGATGTACGCCCGCCAAAGCAGGCTTGCGGCGGCAATTCCTGCGCCTGCCAACAGTTCCAGTACACAAGCAAACATTGTTACGCTGCGAGTGAAAAACCAGAACCAGACTGCGGCAATCACGCCGATGACAGTGACAGCCGCCAGAATGTGACGGTATTTTTTAGGCATTTTCTTTTTCACTTCCTTTATAGCTTGTCCATAGGGGCGTTTATGCCCCAGCTTCTTTTGTGTTGTTTTGCTCTTTGGCTAAACGTTCAGCAATTTTATACAGTGTTCGATATACGCCCTCTGTATCCCGATTAACGGGCACTACCTTTCCGCTGATATCTTCCAAAATAGTTCCATCAGCCATTTCGTGGATAATATGCACATCGCCATAGTACATAATTTACACCTCCCGATTGTATTGTATGTGTTGGGGCTTGTACGCTAACACCGCCTATGAGTCATTTAATCACCCTTTCGATCTTGAACAGCCAGAAGGCTTCATCTCCCGTGCAAACACCGAAATATTTGTCCGTCCGTGTAAAATAAAGCCATAACCCGTAAAACTGCTGCATCGCAAGCTGATAAACCCACCACTGACCAAGCAATACGTCCGCATTCTTTTGTTCCAGATGATATTCATCCGAACCGATATAATGTTTGCTACAGGCTGTCAATGCTGCATCAAAATCAGTGACACATTTTTTCAGCGCCTTGCCGAAATCCGTTTCCAGGAATTTTTCTTTGTTGAATATCAGCTTTTCCATCCGTGCATTAGCTTCCAGTTCTGGCTCTGATGCATCGGCGTGTCCAAGGCAAAGCCCTGAACTGTCTTCAATTACCGGCAGACGCCGGAACGCATCATCGCAGATGCAATCACAATTATTATTCATTGGTTCTCCTCCTCCGGTTGTTTAAGTGGCTTACCGCGACTGCCCAGCTTTACATATGGCACCTGGTAGCCTGTCTTTTTGCGTATACTCCGTATTGTTGAACTGACGCTTTGGCCCGAATACCCTAATACTTCCGCGATTTGTGCCGCTGTCAGGTCCGACCAGTCATCGACCATCAGGTTGTAGGCAAGGCTGCCCTTCTTATATGGGATTTTACCAGGTTCTACCATTTCACAATCACCGCCTTACTTCATCCACAATGTTGCGATAACCGCAATCTGCAGCATACATGTCACCAGAAACATCGTCCAGATTTGTTCGTGAAATCTGTGTAATTCAACAATTCTCAGGTTCTCCGTATCTCTGGCAGCAGGCGCAGCTTCTAGTAGACGAATAGCTTCTGTAATTGCACAATCCCAGCCATCAGCCCAGCTATCCTTATCTG
>CAJUDU010000174.1 GCA_910584935.1 uncultured Butyricicoccus sp.
GCGGATTCGGGACTTTCACCCGTTAGAACGTGCGCTCGCCGGGCGCACTAAAAATAAGACTGAAAACCTGTTGCCCAGATTTTCAGTCTTACAGTACTATGCTAGATTTATATATTTTGTTCTGTTTGGAGCTCCTGTACTTCCTCAAGGGACAGCCCGGAAATTTCAGCAATTTCTTTCAGCGCATATTTTCCAGCTTCAAACATACGGAGTACAGTCATTTTCTTTTCTGCCTTTTTGCCCTGTTCTGCGCCTTGTTTTATGCCCTGCTTTATATCTTTGCAAAGATTCGCATCTCATATCCTCCATAACTTTACACATGATTGCAATTCTCTCTTTGCTTTCTTTAAAAAATTTAACCCAAGTTTCGGGCAAATCCTTGAAGTCATCGCCTTTTGGGAGCAAATTGACATCCATCATACTGCTATTAAAGCGTGCGCGCTGATGCCCAGCACCTTTTGTAAAAAAATCATCATCCATCAAACAGAACCCACGCAGCCGCCATAAATCCTCCTGATGTTTTGGTTCAGATCTTCTGTTATTGTCACCACAGTCACCTGCTTTCATACCGTTGGTTGTCTGTCTTTATGATATCAGTAATAAACGGGAAAGGTTGGGTTTAACTGATGGGAGCAGATTCTTTTTGTTTCCGGGCAGGGCGCATATGGTTCCCATTCTGTTTGTTTTTCTGACCTTTAAATATTTTATCCCAATTAAATATTTTATCCCAATAGCCGCGAACAGCAATCAACGCGATAATACCAGACAGCATATCCGAAACAGGCCCTGACCATAAAATGCCGTCAATCCCCATTGTCGCACCTAGGATAAACATTGCAGGGATTAGGAAAATAACCTGTCGGGAAAGAGAAAGCACCATAGAGGGGATTGGTTTGCCAATGGATTGAAAAAAGATGCCAGTGACCATGCCGGAAGGAATCATAAAACAAGCAAGCAAGTAAATGCGGAAACATTTCACTGCAAATTCCATATAAAGTGCGGATTCCTGACCAAAGATATTGATAATCGCTTGTGGGAACACTTGAAAGACCACCAATGCGGCAAGCATAATGGCTGTGCATGAACCGAGGGAGAGTTTAAAGGTTTGTTTCACACGTGCATACTGTTTACTGCCGTAATTATAACCTAAAATGGGCTGGATGCCGGAAGCAATGCCCATTGCAATGCTGGTGATAAGCTGGCTGGTTTTCATGGTAATGCCAAGCGCAGCCATTGGGATATCAGCGCCATATACAGAAGCCGCGCCATATTTCACCAGCAAATTGTTTTGAATCGCGATAACAGCCGTCCCCGCAATTTGGGTGAAAAAAGAGGATAGGCCAAGCGAGAGAATATTTCCGGTGATAGAACGGTTTAAAATGAAGTCCCATTTTTTCAAGCGAATGGTTTGAAACCGAAACAAGCAGGCAATATAGAAAATAGCATTTAGGAGCTGCCCAATAATGGTAGCCCAAGCAGCGCCTTTGACACCCCAATGGAAAACAAAGATAAAGATAGGGTCAAGTATCATATTGGTGGCACAACCGATTAACATACCAGCCATGCTGGCTTTGGGGCGCCCATCGGCGCGGATAATATTGCTGAAACTCACGCCAATAACAAAGACGGGGAAGCCCAGCACAATAATCCTGCCATAATCCAGCGCATAAGCCATAACATCGCCTCTGGCGCCAAACAGCCAGCAAAGCGGCTCCAGGAAAATTTCAAAAAGAACCAGCAGCAAGACACTGCTGCCCACGGTCAGTGTTACCATATTGCCGATGCCCTGCGCGGCTTTTTCCGGCTCGTTTTTACCCAGGTGCAGACTCATAAAAGATGCCGCACCGTTTCCCAGCATCATAGCAACCGCCATCAAAATCAAAGTCATGGGCATAATTACATTGGTTGCCGCATTGCCCAGATAGCCAACGCCTTGCCCAATAAACACCTGATCTACCATGTTATAAAGTGAATTGACCACAAGTGAAATCACACTGGGGACAGCATAGCATAGCGTTAGGGAACCACTGATTAAAGCTCCTCTCAAATCACATGCAATCGAAACATGAT
>CAJUDU010000175.1 GCA_910584935.1 uncultured Butyricicoccus sp.
TCATGTTTCGATTGCATGTGATTTGAGAGGAGCTTTAATCAGTGGTTCCTAAAGTAAAAAAGTTTTGCTTACATTTGCGCTCAAAGTGTGTTAAAATAAGAATATAACAGCGTGTGGTTCCAATGGAATGTAAATCCTGCTTGTGCCGCCGCTGTTTTTTTGCACACAACACATGACAGGAGGGCGTATTATGTATAAAGCTGGACAACTTGTAATCTATAATGGGGAAGGTGTATGCCGGGTTGAAGCGGTTGGCATTCCCAAATTAACAGGTATAGATACCAAATGTGATTATTATACCCTGCGGTCGATTGGGCGGAATATAACGATTTATATTCCAGTGAACACCAGCGCTTATATGCGCCCGGTGATGACCAAAACACAAGCATATCAGTTTATCTGTCAAATGCCCCAAATTGAGGCGTTTTCGATGCAGGGCACAGGGGTATGGATACAGCGGGATTGTTATGCTGCTGCATTGCAGTCACATAGTTGTACAGAGCTTGTGCGTCTTTTGAAAACCATTTATCTGAAACAAAATGCTTCAGAAGCAGCAAACCGTCATTTGGGGCGTATGGATGAAGAATACCGGAAACGGGCAGAAGAAATTCTGTATACAGAATTTTCTGTAGCATTGGGTATTCCGGTGGCGGAAATCCCAGATTATTTGGTGCATACCATAGAAGCAAATGCAACGGTACAGGTAAAATAAAAAATTCCCGGATATTGCAGCGTTTAAGCTGCTTTATCCGGGCCTTTTCATAAAGCAATAAAACATTATTGCAAACTGTTCACGGCAGTGATGGCATTGCCCATAGCATTATCAGCGAATAAATTCCTGAATTTTTCATTTTCCGTGCGCTCGGCTGCCATAGTTTATATCCGATGGGGGATTGGGCATTCACTTTATTTTTTGCTGATGGAAACCGTATAAGCCGGTTCATTCTCTGTATATGGAAATTCAACTTTTATTTTGAAATCCCCATAATCCCATACAGCAGCCCAAGAATACATGGCACCGCCCTGGTTATCATAAGCCTCCCCAAGGATTTCTACAATGGCAGCAAAAGGCTGTGTTAAACTTTTGCCATCAATGGTGACATATTCAGCATAGGCATGGCAGGACGTGACGGTATTGGCAGATGAAAATTCAAACCCAAGGTCATTTGGGCCATTCAGCCCGTAATCCATACTGCTGTCTGCATACTGATATGCTGGCTCACCAAAAGTTTGAAGGATATGTTCTGGGGTCATGCCAAACAGGGTTTGTACAGGGATACCACGGATTTGGATATTACCACTTGTTTCGGATACAGGGTTTTTTACAAGGGGTTTCAGGTTTGGCATATTCAGCGCATCCGCCTGAAAAGCCCGATAAAGAAAAGTCATAATTTGTGCGCGGCTACAGGTTAAATCAGGGGAAAATGTCGTATTTGATGTACCAGAAGTAATCCCTTTTGCAACAGCCCATTTGACAGCATCGTCATTGGCATCCGGAAAGCCTTGCCCATCCGCCGGGGGCGCGCCTGCGGCGCGCCATAAAAAATCTGCTGCCATTTGCCGGGTGCAATCTATTGTGGGATAGAAATAAAGGTCATCAAAAATGCTTGTTTCACGTGCCCAGCGTACCGCGTCACAATAATAATTTGCTGCAAAAATATCACGGATTAGGATATCTTCCACCGGCGCCGGGCTGCCTGCGGCACGCCAGATCAAGGTAATAATCTGTGCGCGGGTGCAGGTATCATGCGGGGAAAATGTGGTGGCGCTGGTGCCGCTGGTAATATTATTTTGCACTGCCCAATCCACAGCATCCGCAAAATAATCATCAGCGCGGACATCGGTAAAATTTGCGGCGGCTGCGGAAATGGTAAACATCATAGTTAAAATCAATATCAAAAATAACCCTCTTTTTTTCATTGTTTGCATCCCCTTTTTCATAAATTTTGCCCATTAGTTTAACTTCAGTATACCATATGTTGTGAACGGGTGCAAGGGTCGGCGTGTTTTGTCACGGCGGTATCTGCTTGC
>CAJUDU010000176.1 GCA_910584935.1 uncultured Butyricicoccus sp.
CAACATTAACTGTTTCAGATGACATGAACGGCACGCCTGCCGCCATTGTAAAAGCTGCTTTGGAAAAGGCAGACCGTTTGCCGGGAGAATTTACAATTGCGCAAATGTATGGCGCGGATGTCGCAAAATCTGGACGGGTTGTACAGTTTGGTTCCGATGCGTTTGGGTTGTCTGGTTTATACCGTATCAAATCTGTGACGCATGAATATGGGCATCCGCATACCATGAGTTTAACTGTTGTTCCAGTCAGTGTGCCGCGTGCCGGGGATGGTGTGGTTGGCATTCCTGGCGGCATGGTTACAGCGCCGCCAGCGGTATCTGATGGCGGCGCAACACCTGGCACAACTGATACTGTAACAGGTTCCACGACCCAAACCGTAAAAGAAATGCTGGAAGCCGGTACAAATAAATCTGATGCGGTATCTATCATTACCACAGGTGGTGGCGCGGCGCTTGTTGCGGTTGCGAAAAAAGAAGTCGGTACAAAGGAAAGTCCATTGGGTTCCAACAAGCAAAAGTATGGTGCATGGTTTGGTATGAATGGCGTGCGCTGGTGCGCGATTTTCGTTAGCTGGTGCGCCAATGCCGCCGGGATCCCGGCAAGTGTTATGCCGCATGGCGAAGCTTCTGTTTCCGGTTTTCAGGACTGGTATGCAAGCCGGAAACTATTCCGAAAAAAATCATCCGGATATATCCCACAGCCGGGTGATTTGATGATTCAGAAAAGTGCGGGTGCAAGTCATATTGGCATTGTGGAAAAGGCAGACAGCGACAGTTTTTCTACGATTGAGGGCAACACGTCAAATAAAGTTGGGCGGCATACATATCAGTATACCGATGCAAAACTAACCGGGTTTTGTACGCCCAAATGGTAGGTGACAATATGAGCAGTTTAAGTGAATTTGCACTTCTTTTGCAGCAAATGCGGTCAAAAGAAGTATCAGGATACGAAATCGGTACTGTGGTAAAACTTATCCCGTTTACCGTGTCGCTGTATGGCGGCAGTATGATGGCGGCTGACCCGCTGTTAAAGCTGACAGAAACCGCTGCTGCAAAGGATTGGCGGGTTGGCAATCAGGTGCTTTGCCTGATGCAGCCAAGCGGTGTTGTGCTTGTGGACAGGATGTGATTTAAAATGCAGTTATTCCCTGATTTTATAGAAACTACAGTGTCCAATTTGGACACCAGCCAACCTGCCGCAGAAATCCAGACCAGTCTGAAATATGACCACGAAAATAAACAGTTTTACATGATAGATGGTTCGCCGGTTCTGTGCATGGGAAAACAGGCTGTGCGGGAATGGATTGCGTTGATGCTGCGTGTACAGCGCGGCAAAGATCCTGTTTTTGCGGCAGACTGCGGCATTGATGTGGATGGGCTGCTGGGCACGCGGGCTTTTCCAGATGGCTTTACCCGATCCGAACTGATTCGCGAAATCCGCGAAACTTTAGCCTTATGCCCTGCCATCAGTGGCGCGGAAGGGTTTGAGGTCAACCGCATTGGCGCGAATATGGCAGTGCATTTCACTGCCCTGCTGCGCAATGGCGAAACATTGGAGGTGAATGAAAATGTTGGTGGATAGCATTCATGCGGCGCTGCTGGCGCAGATCCCGGACAGCTATCAGAAAACAACGGGATTTCCAACTTGGATGCTGACACGCGCCATGGCGCATGGGCTTGCCGAAGGGGAAACAGTTATTACAAAAGCACAGCAAAATCTTGACCCGGAAAATCTGCATGGCGATGATTTAACCCATTATGTGTTTACGCGAACCGGGCAGGAACGGCGGGAAGCTGTGTTTGCCAGTGGGATGCTGACCGCTTCCGGTGAAGGGATTATCAGTGCTGGGGATTTGTTTGAAACCGAAGGCGGCATTCAGTTCCGTGCTGCCGAAACTGTGATTGTTTCGGGTACGGCAAGCGTCCCTGTGTTTTGTGTGACGCCTGGTACGGCTGGTAATGTCGCGGCGGGTACAGTTTGCAAAATGCCTGTGCAACTGCCCGGCATTGACAGCATAACCAATCCCCT
>CAJUDU010000177.1 GCA_910584935.1 uncultured Butyricicoccus sp.
CCCGTTATGACAAACTTGATGTCATCTTTTTGGCCTTTCTTTATTTTGCTCTCGTCGTCGATGCCCTTATGTGAACACGCCCTAAAACGCAGGCGTTAATTGTAGGATAACTCTAACTGTATTGGTTTTTCTTGTTTTCTAGTTCTGCTTTGCATTGACCTGACGAAAAAAATAAAAAAAAATGCTTGACTTTGTGAACGGATTATCGTATACTATATAAGCAGGCTACCGGGAATCGGTAATCATATGGAGAGTTGGCTGAGTGGTCGAAGGCGCACGACTGGAAATCGTGTGTGCGTGATGAGCGTACCCAGGGTTCAAATCCCTGACTCTCCGCCATCAAAAAGCACCGAAATGTTCGTTTCGGTGCTTTTTTGTCAAAGGAAAACCACTCGCTTAGCGAGTGGTTCAAGAGAAGTCCTTTGATGATAATATAGACAAGAAAAATTCCCTTTGCTAAAATAAAAACGCAGGCGGTCAACTGTTTTCAGTTGACCGCCTTTATGCTTATTCTTTCATTTACAGCTTATCGTTTGCTGTATTCCAAACTTTTTTCGTAATATTCTTTGCACAACTCCAGCGGCGCATCATCCCGCTGATAAAATAGCCGGCAGCTTGCATTATTCATAAATGCAACCGAAACGGTGAACTGTCCATAGTCTGCTTCTGAATTTTCCGTATGGCTCTTGCCATCATCACGCAGCCATCCAGTTACATCCATGCCAGTATCACAGGCATATGCAACAGGTTCCAGTATTGCGTTTTCCAAAAATCCAGTAATCTTTGCTTTGTCTGTAATAATCGCATAACTTCTAGTCATTGTCACACCATCTTCTTGCGTTTCAAGCGGCATGGTGGAAGGCTGGGTGGAATGCGTAACCATTGGATCCTGATAAGTTGATGGATATTCAATGGCATCTTCATAATCTCCATAGGATTCCCATTCAACCACAACTCGTGCGATATCATCTGCGGTCAATGCCTTCGGTTCAATGCCCTGCCCTTTGAGGATAGACAAGGTTTTGACGTAGGAAGGGTAAACCGGCAGGTATTCCAGCGCATGATCTGTGTCGCCATCTTCATCATAATGTTCCAGATCAATGCGCAGCACAGGCGCTGTGGATTTTGCAATTTCTGCTGTCAGCGTCAGCGTTTCTTCGCGCAGGGCATCCATCAGTTGTTTCACAACGGTTTGGTCTGTCACAATCATGCCTGCCGCGTCGGAAGGTTCTGCCTGTGTGCGGATGCAAAGCCGTGTGCTGCCTTTGCTTTCATAATCCTCAAATATAGGGTTAATTGCCCGCATATATTCTTCGCTGAACCGGACGCTGTCAATCAGCGCCCAGGTTTCATCCGTCATCGGGATGCTGTAATACCGGCTTGCCTCGCGCCCACCGGGCAGCTTATAGGACACGCTGAAGAATGTGGCTCTATAATCAGCGTCATATTCATACGCATCCTCATAACGCCATTCGTCGTGCCGTTCCTCGGTGTATGCCGCGCTAATTTCTGCAAGTTTTCGGATTGCCGCAATATTATCCCGCGCCGACAGGAATTTTTGCCTTGTTGAAATACCGCCACGGATATCGCTGCGCGCAAAACCGCTGTCAAATGAAACGGCTTGGATAGATGCTTCCTTCGGCAGCCATTTGTCATACCCAAAGATATCGTGCTGGAAGCCCATCACAATGGCAATGGCGGCAGCAGCAAGGATAATCATGGTTTTCCAATGAGCAAATGCTGCGCGGAAATCAAAATGATAAATCATTTCAATCAGGATATGCCCAAGCACCGTACCAGCCAACAGCCCGAACCAAACCCAGAACTCGCCGCCAATGACTGTAAACACAAGCCCAAACAGCAGGGCAATAACCAATACCATATAGCATTTCAGCGGGGCTTTCAGTTTTTGGAACGCAACTGCTGTGCCAGCGCATTCGCTTTTGCGTTTGCGGAACAAGATAAGGCTTAAAACGAACAGCAATATGGTGGCAATCAGCACACATATCAGGATTTTGCAGAGGA
>CAJUDU010000178.1 GCA_910584935.1 uncultured Butyricicoccus sp.
GAAACTGAAAACTACGAAAAAGTAAACGGTACGCGATAAAAAGCGTACCGTTCTTGCATTTTAAGGAGGAGAAAATAATGGAAAACGAAATGTTTATTTGTGTACGCTGCCAAGGTCGATTTCCAATGTATGAATGCTATGAAGTTAGCGGTGACTTACTATGCCCTGGTTGTGCTGACACATTGACAGTTAATTGTGATTCGTGTGGCACACGTATTTACGCTGCTGATGACGCTGGTGACGAGCATTATACACTTTGCGAATCCTGCCGCGAAAACCGTTTTGTTGCCTGTGAAAACTGTGGGCGTTTGGTGCCAGATGGTGAAGCGTATTATTTGCCCGGTGCTGATATGCCACTTTGCGAGTATTGTTACGAAAATGCGGTGGATACTGTCGCAATCCACGATTACAACTTCAAACCAGAACCAATTTTCCACGGTGAAGGAACGCGTTATTTTGGCGTTGAACTTGAGATTGACCATGGCGGCAAAGACCGTGACAACGCACAGGAGCTGTTGGAGGTAGCCAATGAAAACGCCATAAATCTGTACATAAAGACTGATGGTAGCTTGGATGATGGTTTGGAATTGATAACACATCCAATGACCCTTGATTATCATATGAACACAATGCCGTGGGGTGAGGTGTTGGAAAGGGCATTAGATCTGGGCTATACCAGCCATAAAGCATACACGTGTGGGTTACATATTCATATTTCACGGTTAGCCTTTGGCAGCAGTTACGAGCAGCAGGAAACTGCGATTGCCCGCTTGCTTTACTTCGTGGAAAAATTCTGGTCAGAGCTGCTGCGGTTCAGCCGCCGCACCAGAAATCAGCTCGACAAATGGGCAGCGCGATACGGCATGAAACTCCACCCTATGGATATCCTTGACGATGCGAAACGCTATAATTTTGGGCGTTATATGGCAGTTAACCTAACAAATGCGCACACTGTTGAACTGCGCATTTTCCGTGGAACATTAAAACTGAACACACTGCTTGCTACATTGCAATTAGTCAATCATTTATGTGATGTTTCAGTATTTCTGTCAGATCAGGAAATTCAGGAGTTAAGCTGGCTGGATTTCCTTCAGCAAATTTATGAGCCAGAATTGATCCAATACCTGAAGGAACGCAGCTTGTATGTCAACGATCCCGTAACAGCTGATGAGGAGGAATGACAATATGTGTTCATTATTTGGTTTAATCGACTATCAGAATGCCTTAAGTACCCGTCAGAAAAACAAGATCCTGATAGTTTTATCGCATGAATGTGAATGCCGTGGCACCGACGCGACTGGCATTGCGTATAACTATACTGGCAGTTTGCGTATTTTCAAGCGTCCGCTCCCCGCTCATAAGGTGCGTTTTCACATTCCAAATGGTGTAAATGTTGTGATGGGGCACACCAGAATGGCTACACAGGGGTTAGCAGAACTTAACTTCAATAACCATCCGTTCCCCGGTAACCTTCCACACACAAAGTTTGCGTTGGCACATAATGGTGTGCTTTGGAACGATCAAGAGTTACGGTTCATGGAAGCCCTGCCAGAAACCCATGTGCAAACGGACAGCTATGTTGCGGTTCAATTGCTGGAAAATCAGAAAGCCCTTGATTTCAATAGCCTGAAAAACATGGCAGAAAAGGTCGATGGCTCGTTTGTCTTTACTGTGTTGGATGAGCGGGATAATATTTGGTTCGTGCGAGGGGAAAATCCACTTTGCATCTTTTCCTACAATGGGTTCCTGTTGTATGCATCTACCGAAGGGATTTTGTCAAAAGCTGAACATCGGTTGCACCTGCGACATCAGGAAGAAATTGCAACAAAGGAGGGCGATATCTTGCGCATTGACAAAAACGGTGATATTGAACATAGCGAGTTTCTGCCGATGCAAACCTTCCGACACCCATGGCGTCAATTCCCTTGTTGGCGGCAACTGATGTTGTATAAATAAAGTTGACACCTTCAACACAAAAAGAAAGTGATAAA
>CAJUDU010000179.1 GCA_910584935.1 uncultured Butyricicoccus sp.
TTACTTCGCAGCCTTTGCAGCCTTAATTGCTTCAATCATCAGCGGAACAACTTTATAGAGGTCGCCACAGATGCCATAATCAGCAACATCGAAAATCGGTGCGCCGTCATTCTTGTTGACAGCAACGATGCATTCGGAATCCTGCATACCAGCTTTATGCTGGATTGCGCCAGAAATACCAAGTGCAATGTACAGTTTTGGATGTACTGTCTTACCGGTCTGGCCAACCTGATGGTCAGCAGACAGCCAGCCAGAGTCAATCGCCGCACGGGAGCCGCCAACAACGCCGCCAAATTCAGCAGCCAGTTCTTCAGCCAGCTTAATGCCGCCTTCAACATCCTTGGAAATACCGCGACCTACGGATACAACAACTTCTGCACCAGTCAGGTCAACGAGTTCTTTTGCTTCCTTGATAACTTCCAGCACCTTGGTCTGAAGGTCGCTGTCAGACAGGTTTACTGCAACAGCTTCGGTAACAACCTGCTTGCTGTCATCGTAAGCGCCCTTCTTGAGCACGCCTGGGCGAACGGTTGCCATCTGCGGGCGGAAACGCGGGCAGATAATCGTAGCCATCAGGTGGCCGCCAAATGCAGGACGGGTCATCTTCAGGTTGCGGTCTTCGCGATTAAGGGCATCCAGCTGTTCCTGTGGCAGGGTGGATGCTTCCTTCAGGAATGCTGCATATTTCTCAACGTCAACGTCAAGATGTGTGCAGTCAGCGGTCAAACCGGTATGCAGACGGGCTGCGCAGCGCGGACCCAGGTCACGACCAATATTGGTCGCAGCAATCAGCATAATTTCCGGTTTCTTTGCCATAACGGTGTCGCAAATCACCTTTGCATAAGCATCGGTGGTGTAGGTTTCCAGCTTGTCATCTTCGCAAACCAAAACCTTGTCCGCACCATATGCGCACAGGTCTTTTGCCATTGCGTCGCCAACGCCCTTGCCGCCCAGCAACAAGCCGCAAAGCTCTACGCCCATATCATCAGCCAGTTTACGGCCTTCAGAAATCAGTTCGAGTACGGTCGGTTGCAATTTGCCTTGGCGCTGTTCACAGAATACCCAAATGCCGGAAAAATCCGCAAGGTTGGTGTTGTTAAAATCAGCCATTTTTAGTTTTCTCCTTTCGATTAGATGATATGCTTCTTCAGCAATTCTGCCGCCAGCTCATCGCAGGTTGCGCGGTCAGCGCCATCCAGCATACGGCCTTGACCCTTCTGTGGCGGGGTGAAAGACTTGAAGATGTTGGTAGGAGAACCCTTCAGACCGATGGTAGCGGGATCAATCAGCGGATCGTCCTTCAGGGTGTTGTAATCATAAACGTCAACAGGCTTGGAGTAGCATTCAAAAATGCCGCCAACGCTCATATAACGTGGGGTGTTCAGTTCCTTGATGCAGGTCAGCAGGCAAGGGGTCTGGGTTTCGATGGTCATATAGCCATCTTCCAGCATACGTTTTACGGTAACTTTTTTGCCGTCCTTGGTGATCTGTGCCGCATAGGAAATCTGTGGGATGTTCAGTTTTTCAGCAATCTGGGAACCTACCTGTGCGGTATCGCCGTCGATTGCCTGACGGCCGCACATAACGATATCGTCGTCATCAAGGCCAATCTTCTTGATTGCAGCAGCCAAAATCTGAGAGGTTGCAAAGGTATCAGAACCGCCAAATTCACGGCCGGATACCAATACGCCGCGGTCAGCGCCCATTGCGATGAGTTCACGCAGCATACCTTCTGCCGGTGGTGGCCCCATGGTAACAGCGACAACTTCGCAGCCGGTTGCGTCTTTGAGGGCGAGTGCGGCTTCGATTGCGTTCTTGTCGTCTGGGTTAATGATGGTAGCCATAGAAGCACGGTTCAATGTGCCATCTGGATTCACCGCAACCTTACCGGAGGTATCGGGAACCTGCTTTACACAAACGATAACTTTCATGATT
>CAJUDU010000180.1 GCA_910584935.1 uncultured Butyricicoccus sp.
AATCAAAACCTGATGTCGCTGCCGAAATCAGGCTGGATTATGGCGATTGGGCGCCAGAAGGTTTCGGCAGATGCGACTGTGTGATAGTTGGCGAAAACACCTTACATATCATTGACTTCAAATATGGAAAAGGTGTGCCTGTATCTGCCGAAAATAATGAACAAATGCGCTTATATGCCCTTGGCGCATTGCAGCTGCACAGCATGATTTATGATATCAAAACCATCCGGATGTCTATTGTTCAGCCACGCCTTGACAGCATTACAGAAGCTGAAATGTCCGCTGCTGACTTGCTTTCATGGGCGGATAATGTTGTCCGCCCTGCCGCGGCGCTTGCCTTTATGGGTGAAGGCGACTGCTGTCCTGGGCCGTGGTGTAAAAGTAAATTCTGTAAAGCGCGCGCCCAGTGCCGCGCTTATGCAGAAAGCAGTTTGACTGCCGCGGAGGCATTCGGCACACCACCCAAGCAGCCTTCCTTACTCACAAATGAAGAATTGGGGCAAGTGCTGGAACGCGCCGCACCTTTCCTGGACTGGTTCAAAGCGGCGGAGGATTTTGCACTTGCGGAAATGCTGAAAGGGGAAGAAATCCCCGGCTGGAAAGTTGTCGAAGGACGCAGCATCCGGGTATTCACAGATGCGGATGCCGCATTTGCCGCATTGCAGTCCGCTGGTTTCGATGAATCTTTACTCTATAAACCACGTGAACATATTACATTATCCGCGGCAGAAAAACTGGCAGGCAAAGCGCAATTTCAGACACTTTGCGGCAGTTTTATTAATAAACCCCGCGGCAAACCAACTCTTGCGCCGGAGGATGATAAACGTCCGCTATATGACAGCGCCGCGATCGATTTCGCAGGACTTACCAAACAACAAGGAGAATGATTATCATGGCAAAAAAAGAAATTATCGGGCACACTGTGCTTACCAACGTCCGCCTGTCTTATGTCCATTTGGACAAGCCCTACAGCCAAAATGGCGGGGAACCGAAATATTCCGCAACAATTCTGGTGCCTAAAATCCCAGCGGATAACCGTGCAAGGATTGACGCAGCAATTCAGCAGGCGACGGCAAAAGCACGTGAGAAATTTGGTTCTGCGTTTCCAATCCAGCCTAAAACCAGTGTGCATGATGGTGATGGTGTACGTCCATCAGATGGTCAACCTTTCGGCGAGGAATGCAAAGGCTGCTGGGTGTTCACTGCATCCGCCAAAACACAGCCGCAATTGCGGGATGTTTATGGTCAGCCTGTCTTGGACAGCACGGAATTTTATTCCGGTGTTTATGCTCATGTCGGCATTACATTTTTCGGTTACAATGCACCGCAAAACAAGGGCATCGGCGCTGCACTGGACAATGTGATGAAAATCTCGGACGGCGAAATGCTGGGCGGCGCACGTGCCAGTGCGGAAGATGATTTCGCGGATTTGGTACAGCCGCAGCAAGGCTACTCTGTACCGCAGCAAGGTTATGCGGCGCCGCAGCAGGGCTATGCTGCACCGCAGCAAGGCTACGCTGTACCGCAACAGATTGATCCAATCACAGGTATGCCATACGCTGAAGACGTGCCATTTTAACGCGCAAGACAGGAGGAAAATATGCGGCATTTATCCATTGACATTGAAACATTTTCCTCGGAACCGATACAAAAAACGGGGCTGTACAAATATGTGCAGTCCCCTGATTTTCAGGTTCTGCTGCTGGCGTACAGCATGGATAATGAACCCGTCAAAATGTTAGATTTAACCCAAACAAGCGGGCGTGTGCCGGATTGGCTATTCGCTGCTTTGCTTAATGCGGATATCATCAAACATGCTTACAACGCCGCATTTGAATGGTATTGTTTGTCCAAACATTTCGGCATGGAAC
>CAJUDU010000181.1 GCA_910584935.1 uncultured Butyricicoccus sp.
AATCAGTCCGATTTTAATGGTCATATTATTCCCCGTACAATCCGGCGCGGTCATTGACCACAAAGCCTTTCAGCGCGTCTTCGCTAAGATTATGCGCACCATCACAATCACCTTTCAGCAAACCTTTCCGCACCAATTTTGCAATCGTAGGCTTTGCCCAATCTGGCATATCCTCATAGTATTTGTACCTCACTTCGATTTCCTCCTTCGTCTGCATCGCATCTTTTATGCGCGGTAATAGATTTTTCAGGAAAGCATCTCTGGTATTCCCGCCAAAGAACGCGGTTCCCGGGCAGGTTTTGGCGCTTTTGGATGGATGATAATCGCCCAGCGCTTGTCCTTTTGCTGTCCACCATGCGTGGTAAGTAATCGCTGTTTCTGGCTCCAATCCAAACACCTTGCACAGCATGGCAGTCAAAGTAATAATGGCATCCGCCTGTTCGGCGGTCATCTTGTCATATCCAGCGTCGAAATTCCCGAAATTTTCAATACAAACCGCGCCGCTGTTTGCGCCTTTAATCCCTGCGGGATTCTGCGCAAGGCTTCTGCCGGTTACAATCAGCCCATCTGGGAACACAGTAAAATGCTGTGCAATATCAGCAAACCCGCGCGCCAAATGGCTTTCGCGCATGGAAACCTGTCTGGTAAAATGGTTTTTCCCATCAAAATGCCGGTATTCCGGCGACCAGGTATGGTGCAGCTGCACCAGTTTTATTTCGCGCCCTGGCTGGTTTGCATCCAAATAAGTTTGGATTTCATCCGGCCGGAGCATCAAAAAGCCGTTATTTGCAATCATTACATTTACGCCTCAATCCTATGAATCCCGTATTCTTTCGCGCAGATATTTTCGATCCGGCAACCACGTGCATCCTGCCAGCCGGGGGCGAAATAAGCAATATCCGCCCCAGCCAGCATCATAATAGACTTGCCGAGAAACTCAAGCGCTTTGCCATCGAAATTACCGAACCAGGTATCGAGCACTTCCACTTCTTCACCAAGGCAATCTTTTGCCGCCTGTATCGCGTCTGCACGTTCTGCCAAAATGGTTTCGTCACTTTTGCCCCGCATAGGTTGTGATATAAACAGTTTTTTCATTTTATTTAACCCTTTCATAGGTCTGCTCAAAGATATCAGGTTTACAAGGATAAAACTCACCCTGTACGCCCTTGATGATGTAATCCCCTTCACTAGCCATCATATTTCCTTCTAATGTTGGAATCATGCAGGTGCCGTTATGAAAAGAATATGCTTCACCCTCTGTAAAAGCGATAATTTCTTCCTTGTTGTCACGGGTAAGCTGCACAGCTTCAATTTCAACGGGTTTCTTTCGATATTTCATTTCACATCACCCAAAATAACACCTTCCATAGAAGCCCTTGCTTCCAGCACTGCAAGATATGTGTACATACCCTGCAATTGCAAATCATATGTACTGCGTGGACAAGTTGGGGTAAATGACAATCCTCCTTGATCCCATTTTTCAAGCATTATAGCAAGTTTATTTGCACGGATTGCAAGCTGATAATACTCTGCTTTAAAGCGTTCTTTATAATCTGCGCTTTCCATCATTTTGATGGTATCTGTTAATCCCATCGACTTTACACTCATCTTATCCATCCTCCAATTTAATTCCATGCACCGCAGTTTGCAGAAGCTTTTACCTTTTCCCGTGCAAAATAATCCGCATTATTTTTTGCGGTATCCCCTAAATTGCCGGTATAATGAATCACAATATATTGAATCTGAGAAACCTGGCGCGCGCCCCCGAAATTCACCGGATTGCAAAGCTTTGTTTTAATTTCCATGGCTGTGCCTCACTTTACAATAATACTGCTTACGCAATCCATGTTGTAAA
>CAJUDU010000182.1 GCA_910584935.1 uncultured Butyricicoccus sp.
GCTCATATTTGGTCAGCGCCATTTTTATCTAGCCGTCCTTTCGCGCAGTTGGTGTTTCATCAAACCGCCGGGTTCAGCTTGAGGGTGGACAGGATTAAAGCTAAATCATCATGGGTCAGACCAGTTTCTCTGATCAAAGCAATGAGCCAGTCCTCCTGTTCAGGTGTGCCAATAAATACAAAACGCCTGTATGCCCCTTTGGGATGTGATTGGGTATTGCTAGACAGGACATCTTTAACGGCAATGATGGTTTCATCATCCCCAATAGGGCGCGCATCGTATTTGGGTAAGATATCATAGGGTTGATACGAACCATGGCGTAAAACCTCTACTCTGCCGCTTTCAACAAGAGCAGCGATTTTTTCTAGTATTAGCATTTTCGTGCTTCCTTTCTTGCGTTCATGGGTATAAGATTTGGAATTCATCATGCGAACCTTTCTCCCGGTATTTGATTTCCAATACCTTCAAGCCCCTTTCTTTAGCCCAAAGCTGGTGGAGAAAAGTGAGCATATCCTTTGTCATGGGGATTTTCTCCCCCGCCTTGTAATGCTTTTTCGGCAGCTTGTCTACCATAGCGGTGCCTCCTTTATTGTGCGTCAGTGGTGCCGTCACTGGAACAGCCGCATTAGCGCTAGAAATAATGCGGCATTTCCGGTAATAAAGCCGATCATGCTCGCCCAAAATGTAATGGGATCGTCTTCTTTTATGCGCCCAAGTGATGCCCAGATTTCTTTCAGGAATGACAAGGCGTATCGCCCCCTTTTAAAGCATCGAATTCGTTTGCGCGCTCAAGTATTTGAGGACGCAGGGCAGCCAGCCGCATAGAACTTGCAATGCAATAAAGTTCTTCGGCAGATTCCTTGAGCACTTCGATTGCTGTGTCCACGTCCAGGTCATCGTATTGCAGCATGAACGCTAAAATCTTACCGCGCATTTCTCTTTTTCTTATCTCCATGCCTGCGCTGCTGATTTTCAGGTGCCCTCCAATCATCACTGCTGCATCACATCCTTTCGCGCTATGCTGGCCAAAACGGCAGCTTGTCCAGGTTTGCCAGCGCAAGCAACACTAACGATGCTATTGCCATATAAAATGCTGCTTCTGATAGCTTCGCTGCTTTTTCGTAACGCCGTTTGGCTTCGCGAAGGGATTTTATCGAGTCATCAAAACTGCTGTCAGTTTGCTTGTGCATAAGATTCTTGTTTCCCATGTCGTCAGTCCTGCCCTTTCCTGTTACTCTGCGGCTTCGATATTCTCAACCATCCACCGATAGGTTTCTGTCATGCCCTCCTGCACCCTGCGCAGGAAGTCGGCTTTTTCATCGTCGCCCCATCCCTTCCGTGTAGGATTGGTGCAGCTGATCTGCACCCTTGCTGAAACCACGCCGCACCCTTCATAGCTTGATATAGTTCTTGAAAATTCGGTCGCTGTAATCGAATCTGGTATTTTTGCCATTGTTTCAACCTCCTGTGGTGTTAAATGTTCAATTGCCCAGCAGTAGATTTCCTTAAAAGCGTTTGACACACTTTCCAAAAATATCATCTTGTCTGCCGGGGCGCATGGTTCCTCCGCTTCTGTACGCGCAGAAAACGTAGCGTGTGCGGTGTATCCTTTTCGTTCGGTTTTCCAAACATCGCATTCAGTTGTGCGATAAAAAGAATTGGGCATTATGCGCCACCTCCTTGCTAGAAGACTATATCGGCGGGTGATGCGCCTGCTTTCAGTTTTTCCACTCGGCGCGTGAGTTGACGG
>CAJUDU010000183.1 GCA_910584935.1 uncultured Butyricicoccus sp.
CTTGACAGCATCACAGAAGCGGAAATGTCTGCCGCTGATCTGCTTTCATGGGCGGATGAAGTAGTCCGCCCTGCCGCGGCACTTGCCTTTATGGGTGAAGGCGACTGCTGCCCCGGACCATGGTGCAAAAGCAAATTCTGCAAAGCGCGCGCCCAGTGCCGCGCTTATGCGGAAAGTAGCTTGACCGCCGCGGAGGCATTCGGTACACCACCCAAGCAGCCTTCCCTGCTGACAAATGGAGAATTGGGACAGGTGCTGGAACACGCCGCACCTTTCCTGGACTGGTTCAAAGCGGCGGAGGATTTCGCGCTTGCGGAAATGCTGAAAGGGGAACAAATTCCCGGCTGGAAGGTTGTCGAAGGACGCAGCATTCGGGTGTTCACCGATGCGGATGCCGCATTTGCCGCATTGCAGTCTGCCGGTTTCGATGAATCTTTACTTTATAAACCACGCGAACATATTACATTATCCGCTGCAGAAAAACTGGCAGGCAAAGCACAATTCCAAACACTTTGTGGCAGTTTTATCGACAAACCACGCGGCAAACCAACTCTTGCACCGGAGGACGATAAACGTCCGCCATTTGACAGCGCCGCAATCGATTTCGCAGGACTTACCAAACAAAAAGACTAACTACTACTCTATAACACAAGGAGAATGATTATCATGGCAAGAAAAGAAATTATCGGGCACACTGTGCTTACCAACGTCCGCCTGTCTTATGTCCATTTGGACAAGCCCTACAGCCAAAATGGCGGGGAACCGAAATACTCCGCAACAATTCTGGTACCCAAAACCCCAGCAGATAATCGTGCAAGGATTGACGCCGCAATCCAGCAGGCAGCCGCGAAAGCACGTGAGAAATTTGGTTCTGCGTTTCCAATCCAGCCCAAAACCAGTGTGCATGATGGCGATGGTGTACGCCCATCAGACGGCCAGCCTTTTGGCGAGGAGTGCAAAGGCTGCTGGGTGTTCACCGCATCCGCCAAAACACAACCGCAGTTGCGGGATGTTTATGGTCAGCCTGTCCTGGACAGTACAGAATTTTATTCCGGAGTTTATGCTCATGTCGGCGTTACATTTTTCGGTTACAACGCGCCGCAAAACAAAGGCATCGGCGCTGCGCTGGACAATGTGATGAAAATCTCAGACGGCGAGATGCTGGGCGGCGCACGTGCCAGCGCGGAAGATGATTTCGCGGATCTGGTACAGCCGCAATCCTCTTCTGTGCCACAGCCAGGTTATGCGGCGCCGCAGCAGGGCTATACTGCACCGCAGCAGGGCTATACTGCACCGCAGCAAGGCTACTCTGTGCCGCAACAGATTGACCCAATTACAGGTATGCCATACGCGGAAGACGCGCCATTTTAACAGATAAGACAGGAGGAAAATATGCGGCATTTATCCATTGACATTGAAACATTTTCCTCGGAGCCAATACAAAAAACGGGGCTGTACAAATATGTGCAGTCCCCTGATTTTCAGGTTTTATTGCTCGCGTACAGCATGGACGGTGAACCGGTTAAAATGTTGGATTTAACCCAAACAAGCGGGCGCGTGCCGGATTGGCTATTTGCCGCTTTGTTGGATGCAGATATCATCAAACACGCTTACAACGCCGCATTTGAATGGTATTGTTTGTCCAAACATTTCGGCATGGAAC
>CAJUDU010000184.1 GCA_910584935.1 uncultured Butyricicoccus sp.
GTGATTTTTCTGTTATATTGCAAGGAAACCCCTCGCTTTCGCAAAAGAAATTGATTACTCGTTTAGGTGAAGCGCAAGAAGTAGCAGTAACGGCAGCCAATGGTTGAAATGTGCGCATAAAAACGCAATAAAGAGAAGATAGCAGATTGCAAATATCCATTTCACAGGTTATCAGTCCTTTGTAAAATATTCGCCAATCCAGCCATCCGCCGCAAGTGGCAGATCTGGCGCCCATGGTATCGGCTGGCTCATTATTTGAGTGACGGCATCTAAATTCGCATGGTCTTTGGGGATATCAATAACCACTTCATCATGGATGTGAAAAACCACAGGATACCCGGCGGCTTCAAGTTTCAGCAGGTTTTCCGCAAGGCAGTCCCGCGCAATCGCCTGCGTGATATTCTCGGTTAATTTGCCGGAATAGGTTTCTTGTTTCTCCCATCGTTTGGTGGACTGGTTCAATCCCCAATAGCCGATACTTTCCCGGTCAAATTTATTCCGTGTCAGAAAAGGTTGGGCGTAAAACAGTTTACGTCCGGACGGCAGAAGCACAGTTAAAAATAACTGCCCTTGCCCGTCGCCCTCCAGCGAAAATACACAATGCCCAGCAACATTGCGCCGCCCAGTGCGCAGGGCGTCCAGCGCGGCGCCTTCTAACGCATACCATAGCTGCCGGATGCGCTGGTTTGCGCCGCGCCAACGTCCAACAATATCCGGCAGTTCATCTTCAGACAGGCCCATGCGCAAAGCGCCCATGTTGATCAGTGCGCCTGTGCTGCCGCCATAGCCGAGCGCTAGTTCCGCGATTTTCCCTTTGGCGCGCAGGGCATAATTTTCCCTGCCTTTGGCAATGGTGTCAATTGGCACACCAAACATTGCTGCCGCGGAAGCCTCGTAAATTTTGCCGTGAGAACGGAACACATCCAGCCGCCACTGTTCACCGGATAACCATGCGATCACACGTGCTTCAATCGCAGAGAAATCCGCATCCACAAACAAATTACCTGGGGACGGGATAAATGCTGTGCGTATCAGTTGTGACAATGTGCTTGCTGCCGAACCATATAACATTTGCAGGGCTTCGCCATCTTCGGCTTTTGCAAGTTCGCGGGTCATCGGCAGCAGCGATTTATCAATGTATGTACGCGGCAGATTTTGCGGCTGGATATTCTGTCCTGACCAGCGTCCAGTACGGTTCGCACCGTAAAACTGCAATAGCCCACGGACTTTACCATCTGCACAAACTGCCGTCTTCATTGCATCGAATTTCTTCACGCTGGTTTTGCTGGTACCCTGCCGGATTTCCAGTACCCGCCGCACATGCGGCAGCAAGTCGGGATCTTCCAGGGTATCTGCAATTGTTTGCGCCCGTAAATCCGGGATTTCTAAACCCTGTTTTTGCAGCCAATCAAGTAATTGTGCGCGGCTGTTTGGGTTGTTAAGTCCAGTAAGTTCTTTGGCTTCCCGGGTTAAATCGCCGGTATACCGCGAATCAATGGATAATGCACCGTCAATCAGCGGCATATCCAGCATCACGCCGCGTGTGCTGATTTTCATATCCGCCACCCATTGCGCCTGTACAGCATCAGGCACGGGCCAGGGGGATAACCGCCGTTCAATCTCCATTTCGGTAACAACATCCTGACAGC
>CAJUDU010000185.1 GCA_910584935.1 uncultured Butyricicoccus sp.
GGCACAATGGCAATTTAGACCTTATGCAGGCGCTGCCATATCTCATTGGCGGGGCGCTTGGCGGGTTCTTATCCGGACGTATTTTCAAAAAAATGAATATGGTATGGCTACGGCGGATTTTTGGGCTGCTGATTTTATATGGTGGTATCCGCAGCCTGTTTTTATTGTGATGAATTGGAGGGGGATACAAATGCTGCTTGCAGTCATTGTCGGGTTGGCAACAGGCATTCTTTCCGGGTTTGGCATTGGGGGCGGCAGCCTGTTAATGCTTTATTTAACGCTGATTGCAGGATTCCCACAGCAGGCGGCAGCCGGCGCAAACCTGCTTTATTTTATCGCTTGTGCACCTGCCGCACTCATATCCCATTTTAAAAACGGTCTGGTTGACAAGCAGGCATTATTTTGGTGTGTGCTGGCAGGTATCCCAACTTCTATTGCTGCTTCCCTGCTGGCAGCTGCTACCGATTTATCCTTATTGCGCAGGTTATTTGGCGCATTGCTGCTTTATATTGGCATAAAAGAATTGCGCGCGAAAAAGCCAAAGGCTACAAAACAGTAACATTTTGCTTTTTCATAGAACCATCTTACTTTTATCCCGTCTATATGGATAGGAACAAAAAAAACGAGGTGGATTTTCATGAAAAGGCAACTCATGTGTTTCAGCATTTTGTGTACGCTGCTTTTGGGGATGCTGTCCGGCTGTGGCGGCGGTGGCACTACCGCAGCAGGGGGTAATGGCGCAATGATGGATACCCCATCCTCCGAATCGCCGAAAGCGGACGCGGCAGCAGACAGCGGCTGGGCAGAAAGCAGCAGTACAGAACCCATATCAACATCAACCGTGTTTGAAAATGCAAAAATCATCCAAGAAGGGTCAATGGAACTGCAAAGCAACAATTTTGAAGATACCGACGCATTTTTACACAAACTGACTGAAAACTTAGAAGGTTATTTAGAATCGACCACCGTTAGCGGTGATATTGGTTATCGTTATGCGACTTATGTGGTACGTGTCCCACAAGATTCCTATCAGTATTTTTTCAATCAGGTTGGGGAAAACTGTCATGTAATACATTCTGCAAGCAACGCACAAAATATAACAGAAGAATATATTGACACAGAAATTCGGTTATCTTCACTGAAAACCAAGCATGAACGTTTGCTTGCATTGCTTGCCAAAGCAGACACAATGGAAGCAATTGTCGCACTGGAAAGCGAACTTGCCGACAATGAATATGAAATTGAACGGTTAAGCGGTTCACTGCGGAAGTATGACAGTTTGATTAATTTTTCGACCATCAGTATCACACTGGATGAAGTTGCCTCACTTGCCCCGGTGACATCGGGCAATTCTTTTGGGGATGAACTCATCCAAGCATTTACCAGCGGCACAAGTGGGATTACCATGTTTTTACGCACTGTTATTTTAATGCTTATCGCGTTATGGCCATTGACGCTGGTGGTTATCATAATATTGACTGTTGTATTGATCCGGCGGCACAAAGCCAAAAAGCCTGCTAAATTGGGCAAAACGGATTCCGAACATCCAAAAGACCCTGATTTCAAGGCATAACATATTTCTCCGAAGCGTGGGATAGGCAAAGCAAAAGCCGGTAACAAATGTTACCGGCTTTTGTGATTTGTGTAGG
>CAJUDU010000186.1 GCA_910584935.1 uncultured Butyricicoccus sp.
TAACACGCCGGTAACTGTACCTGTTCGGGCAGTTTCGTTGCAGGCTTCAATTACCCCTTCAATTGGCAGGCTGTCGCCCCATTTGCCACAAACACCAGCCGCAATATTTGTCCATTTCAGCAAATCCTGTTCGTTTGAAGTAAGACTTGCAAGCAATTGACTGGCTTCGGTTGCGGTATCATTATCACCTAAAATTCGGTAAAACTCACTGTATGCAACCCGCGCATTATCCGTGGTCATTCCGACAGATTGAAATGCAGTATTCAGCTTTGCCTGCGAAACACGGTATTCTTCAGTCAGATTATCCAACGCAAGGAATCCGCCAATTGCGGCGGTTGCGGTTGCCGCGCTGACAGTTGCCAGTTTCTTTGTGACGTCTGTAATGCCGCCAATAAATTTATTCTTCCAGGCAACAACCTGCCGGGTTGCCTGCATCATATCATTATTGATATCTGCGCCAGCTTTTTTGGCATTGCGGGCGGCTTTCAGGATACCGCCGGACATATTGTCTTGCAGCCGCAAAACAGCTTGTATCACTTTACCTGCCGCCATGCTTATCCCGCCCTTCCCAAATGGTTTCAAGGACTTTTGCAATGCCTGCAAATACGATATCTACACAATCCCGGTACCACAAATCCCGCGCTGTACGGAGTATCGCACGATCCGTTAAATCTATGCGCCGCACCACATCCGGTGGAATGCCATGCGGCGCATAGAATGCCATCAGGTCAAGCAACGGGTCGTGCGTTATGAGTTTTTTGCAGTTTCGGCAGCGCCGTCTGCATCAGGAGTTGTAAGCCCAATCCATTCAAACAACGCGGTTCCAAAGTCGTTGATTTCAGAAATATCCATCAGCCGCAAAACTGTGTCATATGGATCAGTAATGCCAAGGGACTGATGCAGTTCCGGATCTTGCAGTGTCGGGCAGCAATCGTAAATTACCGACTTCACAATTTCCATTGCATCTTTAACACCTTTTCCTTCTGCAAGGGCTTCCATGTACTCTAAAATTTCCATTTGTTTCGGCTTATGAAATGCCAATTTCCCAATGCCGGGAAAATCAAATTCCTTTACTGCCAAACGGGATTTTTCTTTCTGTTCTGCACGTGCCGCAAACAGTTCCAATAATTTTTTATCCATGATAAACCTCCAGTTAAATGGTTTCCAGCACTTCAAAATTGCCAAACTTAAAGGCAACTTCCTGTTCTGTGATTGCTTTTTTCTCGAATTTGGTCAGCATCAGTTCATCAACTGTAACATCTGTGCAGGCAATACGTTCCACCTTGTTTGTCCCAGGCTGTGCCACAGAAGTCACAACAGTAATATCCGGCATCACACCGCTGCGGAACGCTTCCGCTAAATCCACCATAACGCTGCTGTCTGTTTTAATCCAGGTCATTGTGCCTTCACCAGAATAGCCATTGTAAATCCGATAAGTAGATGTATCGCCACAAACATTGATTTCCTCAAAATCACCGCTGATTTTCAGTTCTGCACTTTGCAAAGTTGCAATATGTCTGCCATTCCACCAGGCATTGCCGCCAGTGCCGCGGATCACATGGTTTACATTAAATCCAGCCATTTTCCTTCACTCCTGTTACTTAC
>CAJUDU010000187.1 GCA_910584935.1 uncultured Butyricicoccus sp.
GTCATGGTGCACAGGGGAACTGAAAAAATTCTTGAAAAACACTCTCGTGCAAGGTGTTGATACAAATATTATGCAGTATCTGGGCATTGCAGCAAATGAACCGGAACGTATTGCACGGCACAACAAACCCGGAATCATACTGCCCCTTGTTGAAATAGACTGGACAGAAACCGATTGTCGAAAATGGCGTGAGGAAAATGACCTACTATCCCCAATTTACGCAGCTGCAACTCGCGGTGGCTGCTGGTTTTGTCACAATCAATCGGTTGGCCAACTGCGCCTGCTGCGCAAAAATTATCCTGCCTATTGGGCATTATTGCTCAGATGGGATAAAGACAGCCCTGTTACATTTCGCCCTGATGGACACACAGTACATGACTATGACAGGCGGTTTGCATTGGAAGATGCAGGGTTTTTATCAGCCGATGATAAAATATTCCGCTGGTCGATGCTGGACGAAGAACTGAATTACCGATGGTTTTAGGAGGGCAATCATGAAAAAACTAAAAGATGGCATACCAAACCTGCCAACAGGCGGCAAATTTGACCTTGCCGCGATTATGAGTGCAGGTGTGAAAATGCCAAAGACCATGCAGATAGAGGAAATCCCTATAAACCTTATTTTTGACCATGAAGATAATTTCTTTGCAGTGGATGATGTACAGGATTTAATGGACAGCATTGCACTTGTTGGCTTGCAGCAGCCTTTGGTTGTCATGGCGGCAGGCGCGCAGGAAGATGGGCAAATGGGTTATATCCTGATTGCCGGGCATCGCCGAAAGGCGGCATTGCAAGCGCTAAGGCGGATTACTGCACCATGTATCATCACAAAACCCGCAGAAAATGAACTGGAAACACTTGCATTAATCCAAACAAACACCCTATCACGCACACTGGATTATGCCGCGCGGATGGAAGCCGTCAAGCGCACAGAAGAAGCACTGTTATCCCTCAAAGAAAAAGGTTATAACTTACCAGGCAAAATGCGCGACCGGGTGGCAGAAATCACGCAGGAAAAGCAAAGCGAAATCGCGCGGATGAAAGTCATTCAAAAAGGGTTGTCAGCACCATTAGTGCAGGCGCTGAAAGATAAAAAGATTTCTGCCAGCGTGGCTTATGAACTTGCGCGGCTGGATGAATCAGGGCAAACACATTTTGCTAAAAAAGTTGCTGAAAATGCGTATGTATCCGCAAATACTGTGCAGGAATATGCGGCGCGGCAATCCGCAGATTGGGCAAAAGAACAATGCCCATGCAGATATATCGAAGTTGCCTGTAGCGATTATCGGGTTTTAACCTTGACCAAATGCCGCGAAAGCGGCAAGGAAGTCACCTGTTGCCATGAATGCCCGGAAAAGAATCAATGCAAAAAGGTTTGCTGGGAAGCGGCGCATTATGAAACACCGGAGCAGCACGCCGAAAGAGAAGCCGAACGCCAAGCAAAACAGCAGCAGGCACAGCAAAAAGCGATGGAAGCTTTCCGTCAGCTTCCCGGAAGCTGCCTGCCGGAACGGATTTGGAAAATCATGCGTGAACGCT
>CAJUDU010000188.1 GCA_910584935.1 uncultured Butyricicoccus sp.
GCACAGGCGGCGGTCATTGGCTGCTTGCTGATTGATCCAACGTTATGCGGCGAAATTTTTGACCGCGTCAAACCAGAAGATTTCATTGACGCTGAATACCGGCATGTATTTGAAGCGGCACGCGGGCTATTTTTCAGCGGCAAACCTGTGGATGCAGTCACAGTTTGCCATGCTGCGGGCGATGGCGTCTATCGGGATTTTATCATGCAAATCTTAGACATTACGCCAACTGCCGCAAGCTGGCAGGCAGATATTGAAGTCATGCTGGACTGCTGCCGGTTACATAAATTGCAGGATATAGGCAACAACCTGATAAGCTGCACCAGTGTAGATGAAGCGCGGCAAATCCTTGCCGATGCCCAGCAGCTAACCGCCGAAAAGAAAACATCTGCCATATCCATCGCACAAGGGCTGATTGATTTCCATGCACGGCAAAATAAAAAAGCAGGCTATTTACAGTATGGCATCAGTGTGCTGGACAAGTATTTGCGCACATCGCCAGGACATTTTGTTGTGATCGGCGGCAGACCATCAGCAGGCAAAACCGCTTTTGCCCTGCAAATTGCAAATACGCTTGCGGACAAGCATCGTGTGGGCTTTTTCAGCCTGGAGACCGGCGCAGGTGAGCTGTATGACCGGTATATTGCCCAAACCTGCATGATTGATTTTGGCGCGATAAAAACCCGGAGCATCCCAGAAAAAGATTATACAAGACTTGTGCAGCGGCAAAAAGAACTTGCCAAACGCCAATTAGAAATCATTCCGGCGGCGGGATTTTCCGCCGCAGATATCCAAGCAGCAACCCTTTCCGCCCGATATGATGTGATTCTGATTGATTACCTTCAACTGCTGCGGGAAACCGGACGCAATTCCAACCGTACCGAAGCTGTGTCAAGGATGTCAATGGAATTACACCGGCTGGCACAAGCACATGGCATTACCGTGATCGCCCTTAGCCAGCTTGGACGCCCGGAAGGGCGGGAATCACAAAAAGCGCCAACACTGTCCAGCCTGCGCGAATCCGGACAGATAGAACAGGATGCAGATGCAGTGATTTTGTTATATTTAACCGACCCATCAGATCCGCGCAGTGACCGCAGAATCAAAATTGCAAAGAACAAAGAAGGCGAACTTGGCTATGCGGATATGGATTTTGAAGGACGTTTCCAGCGGTTTGTGGATTATATGCCCCAAACGAAAATGCCCAATTATAGCAGGATGAAAGCGCCTGCATCAGCACAGCAAGCCATATCGGGGATGGTTACTGGATGAAGCTTGGAAAACAAATTACATTCTGCCCTGACTTCCCTGGTACGGCTGGGAAAACAGTAACCGGCATTATTGTTTGGCAGCATCCCAAAGGGCGGTATATCTTGGTGGAATATCATGCGCCAGCGCTTTTCGGGGAACGCAAAATCCGTGAATGCCTGCAAATTGTAGGTGGACGAATTATCACATAAGAAAAACCATGAATGAGTATATTTTAAGCTTATCTTACGGCAAAGATTCTTTAGCGTGTTTAGGGG
>CAJUDU010000189.1 GCA_910584935.1 uncultured Butyricicoccus sp.
TGCCAAGGGCAATAAGCATTTTAGCCAGGCGGAAATTGAGCAGCGCCGCGCACAGGAAGTCAAAGCGCCAGCACCTAAAACTTTGCGTGTGCCCAAATATCTGCCAAAGGGTTTGCATAAAAAATTCCGCGCAATCGGTAAACAGCTTGCCGCGCTGAATCTGCTTAGCGAGCTGGATTATGATTGCCTTGCGCGGTATCTGATTGCGGAACAGGCATATTTGGCGCTGACGGAAAAAGTCAACCTGGCAATCACATCCGGCAGCCTTGCAGCGATAGAAGATTTAAGCAAAACTCAGCAACGGTATTTTACCCAATGCAGCCGTGCTGCAAATGATTTGGGATTGACTATATCCAGCCGGTGTAAATTGATTGTCCCGGAACCACCTGCGCCAGATGCCCCTGACCCGTTGACCGGAGATTGAGTGTGTCCAAATTGGACACCATTGGGAGGTGAGCAGCATTGCCGATAAGAAAACAGACAGGCAAACATCATCCGGCGGCAGTGTATGCAAAACAAGTGGTTTCCGGGAAACTGCGTCCATTTTGCGGCAAATATGAAATCTTAGCCTGTCAGCGATTTTTGGATGACCTCAAGCGCCAGGGTACAAAAGGTTTCCCTTGGGTGTTTGATGCAACCCGTGCAGACCGTATCATTGCCTGGTTCCGGCGGTGCATCCAGGTGCGCGGACCATATGCCGGCCGGCCGGTTGACCTCCAGCCCTGGCAGATTTTTGACCAATCCAATATTTATGGTTGGGTGCATAAAGATACTGGCGTCAGGCGATTTACCCGCACATATAACAAGCGGGCACGCGGTAATGTGAAATCAACAGAAGTTTCCTGCAAATGTTTATACCATATGTGTGCGGATGCGATTTATCCGCCTTATCAACCCGAACTTGCACAATTTGAAATGGAACCGGAAGTAGAATGTGCAGCGGTTGACCGCGGGCAGGCAAAGCGTGTTTATGACGACGCAAAAAAGATTGCAAAAGCGTCGCCAGGCATTGCAAAGCCGGGTTATAAAATCCGGTTGACTGTTAAGGAAACACGGGTATTTCACAAAACCCGCGGCGGCTTTATGCGGGCGCTGAGCAAGGACACAGACAACAAAGATTCCGGTGCGCCAAGCTATTTTGAAGTGGATGAATACCACGCGCATAAAACATCGGAAATCTACGATTTGGGACTGAACTCATTCGGCAAGCGCCGCCAGCCGCTGCTGGATGTCATTACAACTGCTGGCGATGACGCGGAACACAAGCCCTGTAAAACAGAAGAAGATTACTGCAAACGCATTTTAGAAGATCCTGCCGTTCAGCGGGAAGAAACGCGGTATTTTGTGATGATCCGGGAGATTGACGAAGATGATAACCCGCATGAAAAATCCTGCTGGGCAAAAGCAAATCCGGTGATCCGATATCCGG
>CAJUDU010000190.1 GCA_910584935.1 uncultured Butyricicoccus sp.
TGCCGGGCGGATTCGGGACTTTCACCCGTTAGGACGTGCGCTCGCCGGGCGCACTCACAAAATCCGCGTGCAGCAATGCACGCGGATTTTCTATATCCTTACTGGGAATTTCCCTTTGTCTTTAGGAGCGTTTACGCACTTTCGTTGCTTCTTTCCTTTCCTGCGCAACATAAGAACTGCGGTAACGGCTAGGCGACATCCCAATATATTTGGAGAACATGGTATTAAAGTGGCATGGGTTGCCGAACCCAACGGATAATGCAATTTCCGTTACCGAAAGTGATGTGGTAATCAGCATACTTTGTGCCTCGCCCAGACGGCGGCGCACAGTATATTGCATAGGCGAATACCCGGTATTTTCTTTGAACATATGCGCCAAATGATATGGGCTGACGCGGATGGCATCGCTGATATCCTGTAAAGTAAACTGTTCATCGAAATGGGTGTCAATATAATTCTTGACCTGTCCCGCAATGATATCTGTACGGCTGCGCACCGTATTTCCTTCATTTTCGCAGTATTTGCGAATCACCAGCAACAATTTGGATATCAAAGCAGCTGCAAGATAATTGCAGGTTTCCGTTGCTCCTCGGGGGTTCGTTGCCAATAAACGGTGAATCATGCCCATTAATTGGTTTAGCGTATCCGCGCATTCCCCTGCCGGGAATACTGGGGAATATTCTGAAGAAATCAAGGTGTTGGCAGGCAGTCCCTTTACTGCAACATCTGCCAGTGCCAGCGCATAAGTATTCAAATCCTCCGCTTGGGATGGGTCTTCATCATGTAGCACACCGGCATTGCAGATGATAACATCCCCTGCTGAAATGTTATAACGCTGTTCATCGACGATATAAACGCCAGTGCCGCTGCGCACATACAGCAGTTCCAAAAAATCGTTGTGTTTGTGCAAGACGCGGGGATGGATAGCATACGATGAATCAATTTTACTCGCAGAAATCAGGCGTGGTGCTTTCCCGTATTCAAAACTGGATTCCAAACTTGTAGAAGCAAAACACTGGATCATTGCAAAACTCCTTCCTTTCCGTATGGCATTTTGATGCCATTTTATTCTTCCCGAGGTTTATACCAACTCCAACTCCTATTTGTTGTTACCACTTAAAACCAGGGCGGCACAGTCGCCCAGACACAGGTACAGACCTTATCAGACAGGTTGCGTTTTGCGTGCGGTGTTGTCGAATCAAATGTAATGCTGTCCCCGGCGTGCAAAATATGGGTTTCCTCCCCGATTTCCACAACCAGCTCCCCTGTCAGCACCAACCCGCATTCCGCACCAGGATGGCTGCATTTGCTCACCTGCGCACCCGTCTGCGGCTGGTACACATTGTAAATAAACGCAATCGGCCCACCCAGGTTAGGGAACCACTGATTAAAGCTCCTCTCAAATCACATGCAATCGAAACATGAT
>CAJUDU010000191.1 GCA_910584935.1 uncultured Butyricicoccus sp.
AGCTTCAGCCATATCAGCCTTATACCGAGAGTGGGCTGTTTAACCTGAAAGAGTGTGTAAATGAGAAAACAGGCTGGGGCGGTACGCAAACACTGATTACGCCAAAAGGGCGCGAAACATTCAGGCTTTTATTTGCCGGAACACCAGCCCACACATGTTAAGGAGGTCTAAATCATGATTGAAATCAAAATCACCGAAAAAAGCCCATTGGATGCGCTTGCATCACTCACAGCATTCGGCATGTACAGCCAAAGTATCAGCGCTGTAAAAGATGCGGCAAAATGTATTCTGGAACAGGATGCCCGCAAAGATGCCCATGCACCCAATGCTGATACACCAGCGGATACTTCTGCATCAGTTTCAGCACCAACACAAGTCAGTGCACCACAACAACCAGCGGCGCCAGCATCCACTCCGGCACATGTTCCAGGCATAGTGACACCACAGCCAGTTATACTGCCCCCAGCGCCTGCGCAAATGCAAATGCCGTTAAACACTCCGCAGGCATCAGCCCCTGCACCGCAGCAACCCATGACGCCGCCTGCACAGGTTCCAACTGCAGCACCCGTGTCACCCCCTACCCTAGCAGCCGCCCCAGTTGCTGCACCCGCGGCTTACACTCTGGAGCAGCTTCAACATGCAGCCGGGGAACTTGTCCGGACGAACAAGCAGAATGCATTGATGGCTTTGCTGACCCAGTTTAATGTTCCGTCACTTATCCAGCTTCCCAAAGAACAATATGGCGCATTTGCCACAGCATTGCGCGGGATTGGGGCGATGATCTAATGCCTGGAGAACATGCCCTTTTAAGTCCATCTTCGGCGGAAAAATGGCTGCACTGCACGCCAAGCGCAAGATTGGAAGAAAATTATTCGGAGGAATCCAGTGTTTATGCCGCTGAAGGTACACTGGCACATGAAATTGCCGAACTCAAAATCCGGAAAAAATTCATCGAACCAATGAGCCAAAAAGCATTTACCACTCGTATGAACAAGCTGAAAAAGCATGAACTGTACCAGGAGGAAATGCAGGAATATACAGATACTTATGTTGATTATCTGACCGAATGCGCAATGCAATATAAATCAAAACCTGATGTCGCTGCCGAAATCAGGCTGGATTATGGCGATTGGGCGCCGGAAGGTTTCGGCAGATGCGACTGTGTGATGGTCGGTGAAAACACCCTACATATCATTGATTTCAAATATGGAAAAGGTGTGCCGGTATCTGCTGAAAATAATGAACAAATGCGCTTATATGCCCTTGGTGCATTGCAGCTGCACAGCATGATTTATGATATCAAAACCATCCGGATGTCTATTGTCCAGCCACGTCTTGACAGCATCACAGAAGCGGAAATGTCTGCCGCTGATCTGCTTTCATGGGCGG
>CAJUDU010000192.1 GCA_910584935.1 uncultured Butyricicoccus sp.
GCTGTACCTCACTGTTCTGCGGCATGGTACCTGTTATGCTGCACCCTGATATCCGTAAAGCACAGGAGGAAATCCGGGAAGCTCTGGCATATCGTTGGAAAATAAAATGGCGCATAGAGCACCATTGCGTCTTCCATAACCACCAGGCTTCCCGTGACGAACCGGATCTTCCGCGTGCGCCTGAACCGACAGATAAAGACCTTGGAATTGACTCATTTTTATCGGTGCATTGGGGTAGCGGATATCTAACCATCACTTTAGCTGGACTTGCGAAACTATCAGTTTCGCAGCGAAATAAAATCTATAAAATCGGAGGTATGAAACCGTGATTGAAATCAAAATTACCGAAAAAAGCCCATTGGATGCACTTGCGTCACTCACTGCACTCGGCATATACTGCCAGGGCATTGGCGTTGTAAAAGATGCGGCAAAATGTATCCTGGAGCAAGATGCCCGCAAAGATACTCATGCGCCCAATACTGATGCGGCAGCGAATGCTTCTGCATCAGTTCAGCCGCCAGTCATTGCACCGACACCGCAACAGCAAGCGGCGCCAGCAGCCGCCCCAGTTGCTGCACCTGCGGCTTACACTTTGGAACAACTTCAACACGCAGCCGGGGAACTTGTCCGGACTAACAAGCAGGCTGCGCTGATGGCTTTGCTGACCCAGTTTAATATTCCGTCACTTATCCAGCTTCCCAAAGAACAATATGGCGCATTTGCCACAGCATTGCGCGGGATTGGGGCGATGATCTAATGCCTGGAGAACATGCCCTTTTAAGTCCATCTTCGGCGGAAAAATGGCTGCACTGCACGCCAAGCGCAAGATTGGAAGAAAATTATTCGGAGGAATCCAGTGTTTATGCCGCTGAAGGTACACTGGCACATGAAATTGCCGAACTCAAAATCCGGAAAAAATTCATCGAACCAATGAGCCAAAAAGCATTTACCACTCGTATGAACAAGCTGAAAAAGCATGAACTGTACCAGGAGGAAATGCAGGAATATACAGATACTTATGTTGATTATCTGACCGAATGCGCAATGCAATATAAATCAAAACCTGATGTCGCTGCCGAAATCAGGCTGGATTATGGCGATTGGGCGCCGGAAGGTTTCGGCAGATGCGACTGTGTGATGGTCGGTGAAAACACCTTACGTATCATTGATTTCAAATATGGCAAAGGTGTGCCGGTGTCTGCCGAAAATAATGACCAAATGCGTTTATACGCCCTTGGCGCATTGCAGCTGCACAGCATGATTTACGACATCCAAACAATCCGGATGTCTATTGTCCAGCCACGCCTTGACAGCATCACAGAAGCGGAAATGTCTGCCGCTGATCTGCTTTCATGGGCGG
>CAJUDU010000193.1 GCA_910584935.1 uncultured Butyricicoccus sp.
GATATCCGGATGCGCTTCTGCATCAATATTGTGGGCATTAATCGCGCCGCTTACATCCATATCCGGCAATTGACCTGCCGGTATTTTCCCACTCTCATCCAAGTCCGCTTTGCCGTTTATCGCATCATCAATCTTATCCCAGTTTTCATTTAGTGCCACATCAATATTAAATGTTTGTGCGCCATCTTCCTGCGGGTCATACTGGAATAACCCCAGATTTTTTGTTTGTTTACTCAAAGCTATCACCTCGGAATGCAAAATCATGGATTGTGCGAGTTCCCAATTCAGTAAGCGGCATCCCATGGACTTCCCGCACCAGCAAATACCGGAACAAATAATCAATCGGGATATGTGCCGGGCGGGCATCTTCCAGCGCGGCTTTCAGCCCGTCCAAATCTTCCGGAATGCCAAATTCCCCAATAAACTGCATCTTTAACCGGTTGTCAATATAATCTGCTTTCACATAACCATTTTTCCAACTATTGCAGATTGCTTGGAGCTGTGCAAGACTCATACTGCCGCCAGTTTTCCAGCGTGCCGCCACAGCGGCTTTTCGATCCGCGATTGCCGCGCCTGACGGCGGTACGATACCACAAAGCCGTTCTTCGATTTGCAGCTGCCGCAGGCTCATGTCATCCAGCAATAGTTCTTGCGCAAGCTGCAAAGCAGGCTGTAAGATTTTTTCGGAGAGCGCCGCATCACAGATTTGCAAAATATCACATACCCATTGATCCCGCCGGTATTCTTTGGGCAATACCCATTCCAGCCCTGTGCCAGGTTTACGCGTTCTCACAAGTAACATTCACCTCCCCGCAGACTGCAACCTGCCTTTCGCTGACAGGAATATTAGCTGTATTCCCATTGATAATAAAATCCCGATAATCCAGCACGCCTGCTGTTTCATTCACAGCAACAGCCAGTTTGCCATAAGATACATAATCCTGCTGGAATGCGATACTTGCCAAATAACCCACAATAGATTTTTGCACCGCTTCCGAAATTCCAGTGCTGTCCAAACATTTCACTGTAACAGCTACATTCACGGCAATCCCTTCCGCAGCAGATACATAACAATGCGCCCCGATTCCGGCTTGTCCTTCACCTTTTCCGGCACTTTCCGGATCAATATATTCCTGTACAGCCTGCACCAGCGCAGGGTTTGCGGGCTGTCCATCGCTGTCAATGATAATCACATCCACTGTGCCATCGCCGTGCCCCAACGGGAACACACGCGCCGCACCAACGCCGGAAACTTCTTTTGCCCACATGAGATATTGCCACTTGTTCGAACCGGTTACAGGCTGCTGTAAACGTTCTAAAAACCGGTCTAATAATTCTGCATCC
>CAJUDU010000194.1 GCA_910584935.1 uncultured Butyricicoccus sp.
TTGTTTTGGTTCGTCAGGAAACCTCCCCGGAAGATATTGACGGCATGGTTGTATCTGAAGGCATTATGACCGCACGCGGCGGCATGACCTCTCATGCGGCAGTTGTTGCACGTGGTATGGGTACTTGCTGTGTTGCTGGTGTTAACGAAATCAAAGTTTCTGAAGCGGATAAAACCATTACTTTTGCGAACGGTACTGTGGTGAAAGAAGGCGACTTCATTTCTTTGGATGGTTCCACAGGTAATGTATATCTTGGCAAGATTGACACCCAGGAAGCAGAGCTGACCGGCGATTTCGGCACTTTCATGAGCTGGGCAGATGAAATTCGTCAGCTGAAAGTCCGTACCAATGCGGATACCCCGCGTGACGCAGAACAAGCACGCAAATTCGGCGCCGAAGGCATTGGCCTGTGCCGTACAGAGCATATGTTCTTTGAACCGGCACGCATTAAGGCTGTGCGTGAAATGATTGTTTCTGAAACAGTTGAACAGCGCAAGGCTGCACTTGCAAAAATTCTGCCCATGCAGCGCGGCGATTTTGAAGCCATTTACCGCGCAATGGGTGGTTTGCCAGTAACCATCCGCCTGCTTGACCCACCACTGCATGAGTTCCTGCCGCAGGAAGAAGCGGATATCCGTGAACTCGCAAACGAAATGGGCATCAGCTTTGACAAACTGGCGGGCATCGTAGAAAGCCTGCATGAATTTAACCCCATGCTGGGTACCCGCGGCTGCCGTTTGGATGTGCTGTATCCGGAAATTGCAGAAATGCAGACTGAAGCCATTATTTCTGCTGCAATTAATGTCACAAAGGCTGACCGTTTGAATATCACACCTGAAATCATGGTGCCGCTGGTTTCTGAAATCAATGAATTGCGCTTTGTCAAGGCAGTCATTAAGGAAACCGCTGACCGCTTGATTGCGGAATCCGGTTTGGATATGAAGTATATGGTTGGTACCATGATTGAAACCCCGCGTGCCGCTGTTACCGCAGATGAAATTGCGCAGGAAGCAGAGTTCTTCTCCTTTGGCACCAACGACCTGACGCAGATGACCTATGGTTTCTCCCGCGATGACGTAGGTCGCATCTTAGACACCTATTTTGATAAGAAAATCCTGGAGTCTGATCCATTTGCACGTCTTGACCAAAATGGCGTTGGCAAATTGGTGAAAATGGCGGTGGAATCTGCCCGCAAAACCCGCCCGGATATCAAGCTTGGTATTTGCGGCGAACATGGCGGCGATATGTCCTCGGTTCAGTTCTGCCATAAGATTGGCCTGAACTATGTTTCCTGTTCCCCATACCGTGTCCCGATTGCACGCCTTGCCGCTGC
>CAJUDU010000195.1 GCA_910584935.1 uncultured Butyricicoccus sp.
CCTGCCTGTGCAGGCGTTTGTTTGCCTGCTGGTATAGCTCCAGGCTCCAGGTCAGTCCGAACCAGATGACATGGTTGCCACCTTGCTGCAGGTTTAAGCCATATGCTGTACTTGCTGGATGCGCAAGCAGGATATCAATTTTCCCAGCATTCCAGTCGTCCGCATCCTGTGGCTTTTGATATTGTCGTACCCGTAAACCGGATTTGACCAGCGCCTGTATGATGCGGTCGCGGTCATGTTGGAAGCCATAAAACACAAGTGCAGGTTTGCCATTCAGGGCTTCGATAATTTCCAAAAAGACATCCAGCTTACAACGGTGAACCTCATGCACATCATGCTCTGCGCCGTAAATCGCCCCATTGCATAGCTGTAACAGCTTGTTAGACAATACCGCTGCGCTGCCTGCGTCAATGGTTTCATCGTCAATTTCAAGAAGCATATCACGTTCCATACGTTCATAAGCCTTTTTCGCTGCAGCATCCAACGCAACAGGGACATTCACACTGACCAAATCCGGCAGCTGCAAATAATCTTCCGCTTTCATGCTGATGCAGATATCGCCGATCAGACGGTGTACAGCAGCTTCTGTTTCCCGTTTGGGCTTGTACGAAAAAATCTGCTGCGCATTTCGTGCATCCGGCACGAAATACCTTTCGCGATATCCAGTAATGGTCTTGCCAAGACGTTCACCGCCATCCAGCAAGAAAACTTGTGCCCATAAATCCATCAGGCTGTTCGGAGCAGGTGTGCCGGTCAGCTCCACAATACGCCCAATGCGGCTGCGCACCAGCTTCAACGCTTTGAACCGTTTCGCCTGTGGATTTTTGAAGCTGCTGCTTTCGTCCAACACCACCATGTCAAAAGGCCAGTCATTGCGATAGTAATCCACCAGCCACACGACATTTTCGCGGTTTGTCACATAAACATCCGCCGGGGTGGCAAGCGCCCGTATCCGCCGCTGTGCGCTGCCCAACACGGAAGACAGGCGCAGCAGTTTCAGGTGATCCCATTTCGCGGCTTCCTGCGCCCAGGTTGCTTCCGCGACTTTCTTCGGTGCAATGACAAGCACTTTGGATACTTGGAAGCGGTTGTAAATCAGTTCATTTACAGCGGTTAGGGTGGATACAGTTTTACCCAAACCCATATCAAGAAACAACCCAATCGCCGGATCTGAAACCACACGGTCGATGCAGTATTGCTGATATGGGTGCGGTTTAAAAATCATGGCGCGTCACCTCCAAGAGATTCTATCAGCTTATCGACTTGATTTTT
>CAJUDU010000196.1 GCA_910584935.1 uncultured Butyricicoccus sp.
GGGTATCCGCTTCATAAATGGTGACAGTAAACGCGATTTTAGAGATATTCGCGGGCACTTTGGACAAATCAATCCGGATTTGTTCATCATCCCCTTCGCCTTCGCCAGTGCGGTTATCGCCGAGGTGTTCCACCGAACCGGAGGGGTGTTTCAGGTTGCCATAGAACAAGAAATCTTCCTGTGCGCTGACTTTGCCGCTGTCGGTAAGCATAAATGCAGCAGAATCCAAATCAAAGCTGCCGCCGGTATCAAATTGGTTGACGTCCCAGCCAACACCGACAATCACATGGGTAAGCCCTGGGTTTGTTTTGGTCAGGCTGACTTTCTGACCTTTTTGCAGGCATACTGGCATAAAAATTTTCTCCTTTCCTTAGCAGGTTTCAATGCCGTAATTGGCACAGAGTGCGGCAAGACCGCCTTGGAACCCGCTGCCAATGGCGTTAAATTTCCATTCACCGTTATGACGGTAGATTTCGCCGACAACAATCGCGGTTTCAATCGAAAAATCCTCACCCAAATCATAGCGGATAATTTCCTGGTTTGTCACAGTGTCCAGGATACGGATATAGGAATTAGAAACCTGCCCGAAATTCTGCCGGCGTGCATCCGACTCATAAATGGTAACAGTAAACGCGATTTTTTGGATATTTGCTGGAACCAGAGCCAAATCAACATTGATTTGTTCATCATCACCTTCACCCTCACCGGTGAGGTTATCACCCATATGCTCCACTGCACCAGATGAATGCTTCAAGTTGCCATAGAAAATAAATTCATCCGTGGTAGGGCACTTTCCATTTTCGCCCAGCAGGAATGCGGAAGCATCAAGGTCAAAATCGGCGCCACCATCGTACCGGTTGACATCCCAGCCCAAACCAATCATGATGGATTTCAGCCCAGGATTCCCTTTTGTCAGGTCAACTTTCTGCCCTTTCTGCAAACTGATTGGCATAATTATACTCCTCCTTAGTGGTTGTTGTTATCTATCTGCTGCGCACGGGGCGCATTCAGCATCCGTTCAAAATCCTGTTTAATGGATTCAAGTTTGGCGGTATCATCCACCCGCTTACGGCGGGCATCCTCTTGGATACGGCGGGTATCCTCAATGCCCTGCACAATGGTGCGCCATGTGCTTTCCAGTGTTTCAATGCGCACCGAACTGCCTGAAGCAAGCTGTGCGGTACGGCGGGATTGTTCCGCGGTATTTTGGGCATTTTTGAGCAGCATT
>CAJUDU010000197.1 GCA_910584935.1 uncultured Butyricicoccus sp.
CTTATCAATGAGCCACTGCACCGCATTAAACAGCGTATTTCCAAGTGCAGTTGCTAACTTCCCGGCTTCATCCAAAAAGCCGCCAACGGCTGGAACAACGTGCGCGGTAATCCATCCGGCAAGCTCCGATACCTTTTCCGCAAGCCAGCTAACCGCAGGACTTACAAGCTCAATAAATTTGCTGGCAAGCGTTACGGCAACGGAAATAAAGCCAGCCACCGCCGGGACGACGTGTTCAATCACCCATCCGGCAAGTTTCACCAACGCACCAAGCGCTGTGCCAAGGGCTGGCACAACATGGGTTAAAAATATCCCGGCAATCTGTCCGCCGATTTCCACAAGCTTCTTTATCGCAGGTATGCCGTACTGTACAAACACGCCTGCTACATTGCCCATTGCGCCTTTTACCGCGCCAAATGCAGGCACAATGCTGGTATGAAATACTTTGCTCAATGTTTCCGCAATTTGCTTAAAGGCAGCAAATGCAGGTTGAATCCAGTAAGAAAATGATTCTGCAAGCTGTTTTACCCACCCGATTACATCTTGAATCACTGGTGTGATAAACTGCACAAATTTGCCGCCAAGTTCAACTGCCTTTGCACCGACTTCTTTCAAAAATGGCACAAGGTCAGTTTTCATTTTTTCAGCAAGTTTGCCGAAAATTTCTTTTGCAGATTCCAGCGCTGGGGCAAGCTTCGCCTTGATACTTGAAACAAGATTGTTTACAAAATTCCGGAATTTCTCCGAATGCCGATACAGCAGCACACAAGCTGTAACAATCCCGGCAATCACAAGCACAACCGGATTTGCCGCAATAAACTTACCGACCGATGCAAGTCCGGTTTTTACGGATGAACCGATACCCGAAAATGCGGTTTTAATGCCGCCAATTAAAGTGTGGTGCCGATTCATGTCCAGCGGACCGATAGCGGTTTGCACGACACCTGTCATATCGGGCAGCGCGGTCATTGCTACAGTCCTAACGGTCTTACCGAAATTCACAAGGGTTTTGCCTGTATTCAATATTCCAGTTGCAAAATTCGCAGTTTTAATGCCTGCAAAAACACCAACAAGGATTTTCAGCGCATTTTTTAACCCCTCACTGTGTTCTTTGCACCAATCAAATGCCTGTCCAGCCCGTTCCAGCGCGATTGCAAGACCAGCATCCAGCTTTGCCGCAAATTCATCTGCTTTGCCAGCATCCATCCAGCCGTTTAATTTGT
>CAJUDU010000198.1 GCA_910584935.1 uncultured Butyricicoccus sp.
ATCAATTTCTTTTGCGAAAGCGAGGGGTTTCCTTGCAATATAACAGAAAAATCACGATTTCGGCAGGCGAAAGCCGGAAATCTGTCAATTGGCAGCCACAAATTATGTGGCTATCCGAATTATACAAACGGCTGGAAACCCCTGCCCGCAGCCCGGAAACCCGCCGCGAATATTTAGCGATGAAAAAGCCTAAACAGGATGCGCTGAAAGATGTCGGCGGGTTTGTTGGCGGTACATTAAGCGGCCCGCGGCGCAAGGCAAATGCCGTAACAGGCAGGGATTTGCTGACGCTGGACCTGGACAATCTGCCCCCGGGATGTACGGATGCTGTGCTGCAAAGACTTGCAGGGCTTAGCTGTGGATATTGCGTGTATTCAACCCGCAAACACGCCCCGGAAGCTCCACGTCTGCGGGTTATCCTGCCGCTTTGCCGCACAGCAATGCCGGATGAATATGAACCTTGCGCACGCAAGCTGGCGGAGCTGATACAGCCGGAAATGACTTGGTTTGACCCAACAACTTTCGAGGCTTCGCGGCTGATGTACTGGCCATCTTGCTGCGCGGATGGGGTATATGTCTTCCGCATGGAAGATAAGCCGCTACTTAGTACAGATGATGTTTTGGGGCTGTATGATGGTGGGGCGTGGCAGGATTTGCGCAATTGGCCGCAAGTGCCGGGCGCGATACCAATGGCGCGGCTTGCAGCAAAGCAAGGTGATCCACTTGAGAAAACCGGGATTGTCGGGGCATTCTGCCGCACTTATGATATACCTGCCGTCATGGATAAATTTCTGCCTGGCGTATATGAAAAATGTGATACTGACGATAAACGTTACACTTTCACAGGAGGTTCCACGACAGGCGGCGCGGTGCTGTATGATGATGGGAAATTCCTGTACAGTCATCATGCAACAGATCCATGCAGCAACAAACTTGTAAACTCATTTGACCTTGTGCGCCTGCATAAATTTGGCGATTTGGACGATGAGGCCAAACCCGAAACGCCAAGTAACCGCCTGCCCAGTTTTGAACAAATGACCAGGCTTGCCGCAGCAGACAAAGCGGTATCTGGCCTGTTGCAGCGGGAACGGTATGAACAGGCGTCCGCTGATTTTGCAGGACTTGCGTCGGCAGACGCGCCGCGGGATTTGGACTGGCTTGGACAGTTAAAGGTGCATCCGAAAACAGGCAAGACCGAAA
>CAJUDU010000199.1 GCA_910584935.1 uncultured Butyricicoccus sp.
GGATTCGGGACTTTCACCCGTTAGAACGTGCGCTCGCCGGGCGCACTTATAAAAATTCGCTTGGCAGCGATTTTCCACAGGACCCCAAAGTCCAGCTGATGGAAGCTGTCCGTGCGGTGTTCCGCTCTTGGGATAATCCGCGTGCTAATACCTACCGCCGTATGAATGATATTCCGCATTCTTGGGGTACCGCGGTAAATGTCCAGTCTATGGTATTCGGCAACCGCGGCGATACTTCTGGCACCGGCGTTGCGTTCACCCGTAACCCGGCAACCGGCGAAAAGAAACTCTATGGCGAATTTTTAATCAATGCACAGGGCGAAGACGTTGTCGCTGGTATCCGTACGCCACAGCCGATTTCTTCCCTGGCAGATATGATGCCGGAAATCTATCAGCAGTTTGTTGACATTTCCAGCAGATTGGAATCTCATTACTGTGATATGCAGGATATGGAGTTTACCATTGAAAATGGCAAACTGTATATGCTCCAGACCCGTAACGGCAAGCGTACCGCACAAGCTGCAATCAAAGTTGCGGTTGACCTTGTTGCCGAAGGGCTTTGTTCTAAGGAAGAAGCTGTTATGAAGGTAGAACCCAAACAGCTCGATTCTTTGCTGCACCCGACTTTTGTACCATCTGCCCTCAAAGCGGCTACCCCGATTACCACTGGCTTGCCGGCTTCTCCTGGCGCAGCCTGCGGCGCAGTTTATTTCACCGCGGCACAAGCGGCAGAAGCGCATAAGGCTGGCGCAAAGGTTGTTTTGGTTCGTCAGGAAACCTCCCCGGAAGATATTGACGGCATGGTTGTATCCGAAGGCATTATGACCGCACGCGGCGGTATGACCTCTCATGCGGCAGTTGTTGCACGCGGTATGGGCACCTGCTGTGTTGCCGGTGTCAACGAAATCAAAGTTTCTGAAGCGGATAAAACCATTACCTTTGCCAATGGCACAGTTGTCAAAGAAGGCGACTTCATTTCTTTGGATGGTTCCACAGGTAATGTATACCTTGGCAAGAGCGACACCCAGGAAGCAGAGCTGACCGGCGATTTCGGTACTTTCATGAGCTGGGCAGATGAAATCCGCCAGCTGAAAGTCCGCACTAGGGCGTGTTCACATAACTGTAGAACAATGATATAATGGGAGTATGAGAATAC
>CAJUDU010000200.1 GCA_910584935.1 uncultured Butyricicoccus sp.
TGGCGGTTGGCATCGTGTCTGGGCTGGCTGCAACTGGCGTGCATCAGGTGGCAAAGCAACTTCAGAGGAAAAATAAGGAGGAAAAATGAAATATCGAAAGAAACCAGTTGAAATCGAAGCGATACAGCTTACTCGTGATAACTGGGAAGAAATTGTTGCTTTCACAGAGGGCGAAGCATATTCTTTTCACAACGGAACCTGTGTAATTCCAACACTGGAAGGAAATATGTTTGCCAGTGAAGGAGATTACATCATCAAGGGCGTGCAGGGTGAATTTTATCCTTGCAAACCTGATATTTTTGCACAAACCTATGAAAGGGTTGAAAACGAATGATAGAAAATAACGGTTTCCTGATGTTCCAGCCGGATGAAGCAGAATCTTTTTTAGTGGGGCATATGCCAAAACGGAAAATCCGACTGGTACAGCTGCACCATACCTGGTCACCGGAATATAAGCATTTTGACGGCAGAAACCATTTTACCCGACAGGCGGCAATGCGGCAAAGTCACCTGGCACGCGGGTTTAGCGATATTGCACAGCATTTCACGGTGTTCCCGGATGGCTTGATTGTAACCGGCAGAAGCCTTGCGCAGAATCCCGCAGGGATTAAAGGCGCAAACAGCGGCGCGGTTTGTATTGAAAATTTCGGGAATTTCGACGCTGGATATGACAAGATGACCGCCGAACAGGCGGATGCCATTATTACTTTGACTGCCATGCTGTGCAAGGTGTTTGGATTGGAGCCAGAAATGGCGATTACTTACCACGCATGGTGGACAGCAAAAGGACAGGCATTAGGCGACTATCATCCAGCAAAAAGCGCTAAAACCTGCCCTGGGACGGCTTTCTTTGGTGGGAATACCAGAGATGCTTTCCTGAAAAATCTATTACCGCGCATAAAAGCCGCTATGCAGACGAAGGAGGAAACCGAAATGCGGTACAAATATTATGATGATATGCCCGATTGGGCAAAGCCGACCATTGCCAAGCTGGTACGAAAAGGCTTTTTGAAAGGCGATTGTGATGGCGCACATAACCTTAGTGAAGATGCGCTCAAAGTCTTTGTGGTTAATGACCGCGCCGGATTGTACGGGGAATAATATGACCATTAAAATCGGACTGATT
>CAJUDU010000201.1 GCA_910584935.1 uncultured Butyricicoccus sp.
TTGGTGGACTGGTTCACGCCCCAATAGCCAATACTTTCGCGGTCAAATTTATTTTTCGTCAAAAACGGCTGCGCATAAAACAATTTGCGCCCAGAAGGCAGAAGTACAGTCAGGAACAATTGTCCTTGTCCGTCACCTTCCAGCGAAAAGACGCAATGCCCGGCGGCATTTTTTTGCCCTGTACGCAAGGTATCCAGCGCGGCACCTTCCAACGCATACCATAGCTGCCGGATACGCTGATTTGCACCGCGCCAACGCGATACAATATCCGGCAGTTCGTCTTCCGACAAACCCATACGCAAAGCGCCCATGTTGATCAGCGCACCTGTGCTGCCGCCATAACCAAGCGCCAATTCCGCGATTTTGCCCTTAGCACGCAAGGCATAATTCTCCTTGCCTTTGGCGATAGTGTCAATGGGTACACCAAACATTGCTGCCGCGGAAGCCTCGTAAATCTTGCCATGAGAACGGAACACATCCAGCCGCCATTGTTCACCGGATAACCATGCGATCACACGTGCTTCAATCGCGGAGAAATCCGCATCTACAAACAAATTGCCCGGGGACGGAATAAATGCCGTGCGTATCAGCTGTGATAATGTGCTTGCTGCCGAACCATATAACATTTGCAAAGCTTCCCCATCTTCGGCTTTTGCAAGCTCGCGGGTCATTGGCAATAGCGATTTATCAATGTATGTACGCGGCAGATTCTGCGGCTGGATATTCTGTCCCGACCAACGTCCGGTACGGTTCGCACCGTAAAACTGCAGCAGCCCACGGACTTTGCCATCCGCACAAACTGCCGTCTTCATTGCATCGAATTTTTTTACGCTGGTTTTGCTGGTCCCCTGCCGGATTTCCAGTACCCGCCGCACATTTGGCAACAAGTTGGGATCTTCCAGGGTATCTGCAATCGTTTGCGCCCGTAGATCCGGGATTCCTAAGCCCTGTTTTTGCAGCCAGTCAAGTAACTGGGCGCGGCTGTTTGGGTTTGCAAGTCCAGTAAGTTCTTTGGCTTCCCGGGTTAA
>CAJUDU010000202.1 GCA_910584935.1 uncultured Butyricicoccus sp.
TGGCCTTTCTTTATTTTGCTCTCATCGTCGATGCCCTTATGTGAACACGCCCTAATGCGGATACCCCGCGTGACGCCGAACAAGCACGCAAATTCGGCGCTGAAGGCATTGGTCTTTGCCGCACAGAGCATATGTTCTTTGAACCCGCACGCATTAAGGCTGTGCGCGAAATGATTGTTTCCGAAACAGTGGAACAGCGCAAGGCTGCACTTGCAAAAATTTTGCCTATGCAGCGCGGCGACTTTGAAGCCATTTACCGCGCAATGGGTGGCTTGCCGGTAACCATCCGTCTGCTTGACCCACCGCTGCATGAGTTCCTGCCACAGGAAGAAGCAGATATCCGTGAACTCGCGGGCGAAATGGGTATCAGCTTTGACAAGCTGGCGGGCATCGTAGAAAGCCTGCATGAATTTAACCCCATGCTGGGTACTCGCGGCTGCCGTTTGGATGTGCTGTATCCGGAAATTGCAGAAATGCAGACTGAAGCCATTATTTCTGCTGCAATTAATGTCACAAAGGCTGACCGTTTGAATATCACACCTGAAATCATGGTGCCGCTGGTTTCTGAAATCAATGAATTGCGCTTTGTCAAGGCAGTCATTAAAGAAACCGCTGACCGCTTGATTGCGGAATCTGGTTTGGATATGAAATATATGGTTGGTACCATGATTGAAACCCCGCGCGCTGCTGTTACCGCGGATGAAATTGCGCAGGAAGCAGAGTTCTTCTCCTTTGGCACCAACGACCTGACCCAGATGACTTATGGCTTCTCCCGCGATGATGTGGGTCGTACCCTCGACACTTACTTTGATAAGAAGATTCTGGAATCTGATCCGTTTGCACGTCTTGACCAAAATGGCGTCGGTAAATTGGTGAAAATGGCAGTGGAACCCGCCCGGATATCAAGCTTGGCATCTGCGGCGAACATGGCGGCGATATGTCCTCGGTTCAGTTCTGCCATAAGATTGGCTTGAACTATGTTTCCTGTTCCCCATACCGTGTCCCGATTGCACGCCTTGCCGCTGC
>CAJUDU010000203.1 GCA_910584935.1 uncultured Butyricicoccus sp.
AAAATAAATTTGACCGCGAAAGTATTGGCTATTGGGGCGTGAACCAGTCCACCAAGCGTTGGGAAAAGCAAGAAACCTATTCCGGCAAATTGACCGAGAATATCACCCAGGCGATTGCGAGGGATTGCCTTGCGGAAAATCTGTTGAAACTTGAAGCTGCCGGGTTTCCTGTGGTGTTCCACATCCATGATGAAGTTGTGATTGATATCCCTGAAGATCATGCGGATTTGGATGCAGTGACCCAAATTATGAGCCAGCCGATATCATGGGCGCCGGATTTGCCGCTTGCGGCGGATGGCTGGATTGGCGAATATTTTACAAAGGACTGATGGCCTGTGAAGTGGATATTTGCAATCTGCTATCTGATTTTTATCGCGTTTTTATGTGCGCATTTTAATCATTGGCTGCCACTGCTGCTACTTCTTGCGCTTCATCTAAATGAATAATCGAACATTTATGATTTGAATTGTCTGATATATTTTTATCTTTGTGAAAGCGAGGGGTTTCCTTGCAATATAACAGAAAAATCACGATTTCGGCAGGCGAAAGCCGGAAATCTGTCAATTGGCAGCCACAAATTATGTGGCTATCCGAATTATACAAACGGCTGGAAACCCCTGCCCGCAGCCCGGAAACCCGCCGCGAATATTTAGCGATGAAAAAGCCTAAACAGGATGCGCTGAAAGATGTCGGCGGGTTTGTTGGCGGCACACTGAATGGCCTGCGGCGCAAGGCAAATGCCGTAACAGGCAGGGATTTGCTGACGCTGGATCTGGACAATCTGCCGCCAGGATGTACTGATGCTGTACTGCAAAGACTTGCTGGACTTGGCTGCGGGTATTGTGTGTACTCTACCCGCAAACACGCCCCAGAAGCCCCACGTCTGCGTGCTGTTCTGCCGCTTAACCGCACAGCAATGCCGGATGAATATGAACCTTGCGCACGCAAACTGGCGGAACTTATCCAGCCGGAAATGACATGGTTTGATCCAACAACTTTCGAGGCTTCACGGCTCATGTATTGGC
>CAJUDU010000204.1 GCA_910584935.1 uncultured Butyricicoccus sp.
GCCAATACATGAGCCGTGAAGCCTCGAAAGTTGTTGGATCAAACCATGTCATTTCTGGTTGAATAAGTTCCGCCAGTTTACGTGCGCATGGTTCATATTCATCAGGCATTGCTGTGCGGTTAAGTGGCAGAATAACCCGCAGACGTGGGGCTTCAGGGGCATGTTTACGGGTAGAGTACACACAATATCCGCAGCCAAGCCCAGCAAGTCTTTGCAGCACAGCATCAGTACATCCTGGCGGCAGATTGTCCAAGTCCAGCGTCAGCAAATCCCTGCCTGTCACGGCATTTGCCTTGCGCCGCGGACCACTTAATGTGCCGCCAACAAACCCGCCGACATCTTTTAACGCATCCTGTTTAGGCTTTTTCATCGCTAAATACTCGCGGCGGGTTTCCGGGCTGCGGACAGGGGTTTCCAGCCGTTTGTATAATTCGGACAGCCATATAATCTGCGGCTGCCAGTTGACAGATTTTCGGCTTTCACCTGCCGAAATCGTGATTTTTCTGTTATATTGCAAGGAAACCCCTCGCTTTCACAAAAAATAAAGGCGTAGTTCTAAATATACCAGTCACCCGTTCAGATGAAGCGCCAGAAGCAGCAGCGGCAGCCAATGATTGAAATGCACACATAAAAACGCGATAAAGAGAAGGTAACAAATCGCAAATATCCACTTCACGGTTTATCAGTCCTTTGTAAAGTATTCGCCAATCCAACCGTCCGCCGCAAGCGGCAGATCCGGCGCCCATGGGATTGGCTGGCTCATAATCTGGGTGACGGCATCTAAATCCGCATGGTCTTTGGGGATATCGATAACCACTTCATCATGGATATGAAAAACCACAGGATACCCAGCGGCTTCAAGTTTCAGCAGATTTTCCGCAAGACAATCCCGCGCAATCGCCTGTGTGATATTCTCCGTCAATTTGCCGGAATAGGTTTCTTGTTTCTCCCAACGTTTGGTGGACTGGTTCACGCCCCAATAGCCAATACTTTCGCGGTCAAATTTATTTT